>JANNGC010000200.1:0-4346 GCA_031380445.1 Pedosphaera sp. | reverse complement strand
ACTCGCGAAGCGTTTGGAGTGCGGTCGCTTTAGCGCCGCTTTGAGCCACGCCACTGCCATGCCGCCCCACTTGGCGTTTGGAGCTTGGTGTTTCTCTGATGTTTGAAGTTTGGTGTTTGATGTTTCGCAATTCATACGCGGCTCACTTCCCTGAAATTGATTTCGCCTGGCGGATCATCCACTCCAGTTTCTTCGGGCGCGGGTCCGCACCATAAACTTCGGGCACGCCCGAGAGCAGGCCGAGCAATCGGTCCGTCGTGACTTCGCCGGCGAAGGGACTGCCCGCGAGCCATTCGGAAAAGGCGGACGCACTCGTCGCGAGGCGCAACGCGCTGCCCGATTGCTCCAACTCCACCGCCGAACCGAACGGCACGACCCACTCGTGCTCGCGATAGTCGCTGGTCTGGGGGACGCGGAATCGGGCGCGCACCGTGGCCACCGGCCCTTCACCGCGCGGATTGGTCTCGATGATGTAGAGCGCGTTGCCCGCTTCTGACGCGCTGATCTCAGCAGCGTCCACGGTATTGTCGCGGAACTGCTGTTTGGTGAGCTGATGCTTTGCGTAGCCAATCTGCCGATACGCCGTCACGCGCTTGGGATTGAATTCGACTTGCACCTTCACGTCCGACGCAGCGACTTGCAGCGCGCCGGCGAGTTGCGCGGCGAATTCCGTGGACGCTTCCTCCGGCGTGTTCACGAAGCCGTAGCGGCCATCGCCATTGCGCGAAAGATTTTCGAGCAAGTCGTCGTTGAACCCTTCCCAGCCGATGCCGAAGCAATCGAGCGCCACGCCCTGTTTGCGAAAACTTTCCACCTTCGCCTTCAGCGTCGCCGGCTCCACGTTGCCGAGATTCGCCGCGCCGTCGGTAAGCAGCACCACGCGATTGATGGCCGTGGCCGCGTAATGGCGCAGTGCGGTTCGATACGCGAGGTCGAGGGCTTCTTCGAGATTCGTGCCGCCTTCGGGTGTGAGCGCGGCAATCTTATTCGCGACCTGGGCGGCCTGCGCGCCCGTCACGCCGTCCGCCCAGAGCCGCGCCGTGCGCGAGAACGTGACCACGCTCAGCTTGTCTTGCGGCTGCAACTGCGAGGCCAGCGCGCGCAGCGCCTCCTGAATGATGCGCACGCGATCCGCGCGCTCCATCGAGCCGGAGTTGTCGAGCAACAGCACGATGTTCAACGGCCTGCCGCCGTCGCGCCCCTGCGCCGCCGTCTTCACCGAGAAGCGCAGCACATCGCGATTGTGAGCGAACGGATACCGCGCACGCTCCGAGACAAACCCCAGCGGCACACCCGCCAGCGGCATCGGGTCGCGATAGTCGAAGGCGTTGATGAATTCCTCGCTGCGCACCGTGGCCACGTCCGGCATCGCGCCCTTCTCCAGACTCGCCGCCGCGAGCTTGAACGACACGTCCGAGACATTGAGCGAGAACGTGGAGAACGCATTGTCGCGCGTGAGGACTTCGGGCTGGGGTGTGGGTGAAGCCGCGGACGGCTTGGGACGATTGGTTTCGACCCGTTCGGACTTCATTAATTGCTGCCCGTATTCCAACCCTTTTTGAGCTTGAGCGAGTTGTTTTTCGTTCTTCGTCAGCATGTTTCGATACGCGCCGACTTTTCCTTCAGCCCGTCGCCCATCAAGTTCACCGCGTCGCTCTGTTGGGTTCAGCAAGCCAGACTTCTGTTTGAACGCATCAAATTCATTTTCAGCCACAGCCAAATTTCGCTGCAAATTTTCGCGATCCGTTTTCAGCTCTTGAACCTCCGCCAACATCTGCCGCTCACTCATAAGGTCGAGCGTCGCAGTTGATTCAACCGGGCGCGTCGGACTGCTCTGCCGGTTCAACTGCGGCTCGCCCGCCAGCGCGGGCAGTTGGACTTCCACGCGGTTCTTCAGTCTGGCTGAGCGATCGGTCGATTTGTCCTCGGAAAGTTTCCACCGAGCCTCAGTCCCGTTGCCATCCACTGCGCCGGGGTCGCCGACATCTCCCAGCACGTTGCCGAACCATGAGTAGCTGCCCGTGGAGGCGCTGCCGTTCAGGCTCCAACGATATTTCAGGTCGCCTGTCGGCGCGGGCTGTTCGCTGAAATAATTTACAACGCCGTTGGTCACCATCCCTGCTTGAACAACGTAACCAGAGGCGGCGAAGTCGTAGGCGGGGACTCCGCCATCCGTCGTCGGGCCGCTGGCGGGTGGCGCGGGAGTTGGCGCGGGCGCAAGAGAACCCGAACCACCGGAGATAAATTGACGACCATTCGCATTGGGCGTGGTGGCCAGCGAGGGACGGCTGGCGGACAAACTGTCCTTAGCCGCCGCCACGCCCGCCGCGCCGACATACGACGGCGCGCTTTGAATTTGCAGCTTCACCGCGTCGAGCATTTCCGGCGTCACGCTGAAATCATCCGCAAGGCCAAAACGGTCCTCGACCTGCTTGAGCTTGGACTCGGACTGCACACCCAAGGCCTGCTCCGCGTGTGGAATCAAATCCGCCAGACCGTCAAGTTTTGTGGGCTGGGCGAACTCCAGCGCACGCGAGTCGCTCTGGTTCACCTCCATGAACTTGGCACGGACAGTTAATTGCGGGGCAGGCATGGTCAGCACTTCCATCGCCTTGTCCACCATGTCCAAATCAGCAGCCGTGCCTGTCACCGTCATCCGACCAGCCTGCTCATCGAACCGGACAGATTTGCCGGGCGCGTTCAGATCAACTCCGGCGGTGGCAAACAAGTCCTGCACCGTGGACTGCGGTGTAAGTGCAGCGGGCGGGTTCTGAGTTATGAACTGAAGGCCGCCGGAGTTTTGCGGTAGGGCCGCGCCAGCCTGAGCACGCCCGCGCCCGCTGTTGCGACCGCCACCACCACCGCGCCCTCCTCCGCCTCCTCCATTCTGTGATTCACCGAAAGAGATAGCCGCGACATTTCCCAACCCCTTGGAAAGCTCCTTCGCATCCACGGGAAACGAACGCGTTTCCAAAGGCGCAGCCCCACCGCCCGGTTGCGGTGCCGTTGACAACGCGGAACGCTTCACCGGATCGCTCCAAGCCTGCTCGACTTCGGCGAGAAGTTTCACCGGCGGGGCGGCGGGCGCGGGAATCAGATTGTAGCCGGGCGCAAGCGTGGTGTTGGCGTAGCCTGCGGCGTTCGCCGAGAAGACGCTGCCAGCGGAGGGCGGGGCAACTCCACCAGGCACGCCCACTGTTCCGCTGTCTTCAGTGCGGAGGCGATAAAACTTGGTTGCCTCTGGCGCGGGACTTTGGTTGTCGTCGAAAAATCCCCGCACGTTGCCGGAGGCCAGTTCGGAACCGCGCGCGAGTTCGCGTTTCACGCTGCGGCGCGCGAGCGATTCGGTGGCGGGGTTTTCCGCCCAGGCTGAGTTGTCGAACTCGCCGAGATTCTCTTTCAGCACGCGCGCTTCGCCGTCCGTGTCGGCCAGCACGGGCAGCACGAGGGCCACGGCGGGACGTTTCGGGGCAGGCGCGATGGGCGCCGCTTGAGCGGCCACAGGATCGAGAGCGGACAGGGAAAAGTCTTCCGCAAGGGCGAGTTCGACTTCGCGCTTGGTCTCGAAACCGAGACGAGGCGAAGGTGCAGGCGTGATGAGTCGAACCAATTTTTGGGACAAAGATTCGGAGACGGGTTCCAGTGACCTCAAAACCACCGTTCGTTGCGCCCGCGCTTTCGACTTGGCCAACGATGGCAGCATCACGGTCGCAATCAGCAACCCCACCAGCGCCGCCGCCAGCGCAAGCGGCAGGAATCGGAGATCGCGCGGACGACGCGGCGCGGCGACAGGCGTGGCCAACGGCTGCTTGAACGCCTCCAGCAATTTCTGCCGGCGCGTGTCATCCAACCGCAGCGGCGTGCCGGAGGAGGAGGTCTGGCGATCCATCGCGCGGGTCTCGCGCACGAGTTCAATGGTCTGGCGCAGGCGCTCGTGTTCACGCGCCAATTCAGGATCGGTGGCGAGGGCGGCGCGGAGTGCGTCGGCCTCGGCCGGCGGCAGTTCGCCGAGCAGCAGCGCGGTGAGGCGCAGTTCGCGTTCCTCGGCGGAGAGTTGGGAGAAATCGGAGTTCATTGAGCAGTCTCCTTTCTTGGCACGGGCAGAATCCTGAAGGGATTCCATCCTCCAGCCCAGGGTTGCGCGGCACGCGCTACCCTGGGTCGTTCAGTAAAAAACTTACCCAACCCTGAAAGGGTTGCATCACGCCCGCGCGACGGCGGACGGAAAGGATTCAACCCTTTCAGGGTTGATGATTCTTCAACACGCTGACCCAGTGTAGCTCCTGCGTCGCAACACTGGGCTGGATGATTCAATCCTTTAAGGATTGTTCCGAGTTGAGCATTTC
>JANNGC010000932.1:0-4434 GCA_031380445.1 Pedosphaera sp. | reverse complement strand
CCGCCCTCCTTGGGCGGGTTGCGGCGGTTTCCAAACCCCGCGCTCCATGAAAAACCCGTTGCGCCGCCGGACGGCTCCGCGATAATTCACCCACCAAAATGAACGAGTGGAACATCCAGTCCCGAGGCCACGCCTGCCTGTCCTGCCACACGGCCTTCACGGACAAACAGGTGTACCACACCATTCTGTTCGACGAGAAACGCGACTTCCTCCGCACCGATGTCTGCCAGAAATGCTGGGACGCGCAGTTCACCGAGTCACGCGACCGGAAGGGTTTCATCTCCTGCTGGCATGGCGAATACGCCGCGCCGCCGCCGCAGGTCGAGGCGATCAAAAAGGGCGACGCCGAAGCCCTCCTCCGCAAGCTCGTGGAAGTGAACGACCCCGCGCACGCCGCCGCGAGCTACATCCTGGCCGTGATGCTGGAGCGCAAACGCATCCTCAAGGTGAAGGAGCAGGTCCGAGTCGAGGGCAAACGCATCTTCATCTACGAGCAGCCGAAGACGGGCGACGTGTTCACCATTCCTGATCCGGATTTGCAACTGAACCAGCTCGAAGAAGTGCAGCGCGACGTGGCGCACTTGCTCGAACACGGCCTGCCTGCGGATCCGAACGCCGCGCCGGCCGCGCCCGTCGCCAGTGTTGAACCCGCGCCCGATGCGCCCGCTCCTACCGACGCAGCCGACGCCACCGACGCGGCTCCCGAAGCCGAAGCTCCCGCCGAGGCGGAAGCGACCGCCAAGTAAGCCGTGCCCAACACCGACCTCAGCCCGCTCGAAGCCCGCCTGGGTCACACGTTTCACGACAAAGGCCTGCTCCGTCTCGCGCTCACGCACTCGTCCATCGCGCACGAGACGGAGACGAACGTGCAGCACAATCAGCGGCTGGAATTTCTCGGCGATGCCGCGCTGGGGATCATCATCACGCGTGAACTTTACCAACGCTTCCCCGCGTTCGACGAAGGGCCGCTGACCAAGGCGCGCGCCCAGCTCGTCAACCAGCGCACGCTGGCCGAACAAGGTCGCGCGCTCGGCCTCGGCGAATTTCTCGTGATGAGCCGCGGCGAACTCGTGCACGGCGGACGCGAACGTCCCTCCGCACTGGCCGACGCCTACGAGGCCGTGACCGGCGCGATTTATCTCGATGGCGGTTACGAGGCGGTGAGCCAGTTTGTGCTGCGCTGCTTTCGCGATTCCTTCGGAGAATTTTCCGCGCTGCCGAATCTCAGCAATCCCAAGGGCGAGTTGCAGGAGATGTTGCAATCCAAGTCCAACGCCGCGCCGCATTACCAAGTCACCCAGTCCAGCGGGCCGGATCACGACCGGCATTTCGAGTGCGCCGTCTTCCACGAAGGCCGCGAACTCGGCCGCGGCCACGGCAAAAGCAAACGCGCGGCAGAAAGCGAAGCCGCGCTGGCGGCGATGACCGCGCTGCGGGCACAGAAAGAAATGACGAATGACGAATGACGAATGGCCGGGGGAACGCCTTGGGCGCGCCCACCGCCGGCCGCGCTCCAGTTCCATTCGTCATTCGTCATTCGTCATTTTCTCATATGAGTGACGAGCTCGTCGCGCGCGATCCCTCGAAGCATGTGCGCGCCTGCTTCTGGCTCGTCATGGCCACGCTCATCTGGGGCACCAGCTTCCCGCTCGTGAAAGCCATCTGGCTCGTGCAGGAAAAGCTTGTGCCGAATCCGCCGGACTTTTTCCTCGCGGCGCTGGCGGCGGTGGCGCGCTTCGGACTCGCCGGAATTCTCATCGCGCTGTTCTCCATCCGCACGCTGCGCCGGCTCACACGCGGCGAACTCTCGCAAGGCTTCGGACTCGGCGTCTTCGGCGGCCTCGGCATTCTTTTCCAAATGGACGGCCTCGCGCACACCGCCGCCTCGACCTCGGCGTTTCTCACGCAGTTCACCTGCCTGTTCATCCCGCTCTGGGTCGCGCTGCGGCGGCGCGCGCTGCCCGGCCCGTTCATCATCGCGGCCACGCTGCTCGTGCTCTGGGGCATGGCCATTCTCACCGGTTTCAAACTGAGCGATCTCAAACTCGGGCGCGGCGAGGCCGAGACGATTCTCTCCGCGCTCTTCTTCGCCGGACAAATTCTCTGGCTCGAACGCCCGCGCTACGCCGCCAATCGCGTGGCGAATTTCACCGTCGTCATGTTCGCGACCATCGCCGTGCTCGTCGCGCCCATCGCGCTGTTCACCGCGCCGACGCTGCGCGCCATCGTCACCGCCTACAGTTCCGGCCATGTCCTGCTGCTCGTGGGCGCGCTCTCGCTGGCCTGCACGCTGGCCGCGTATTCGCTGATGAATTACTGGCAGCCGCACGTCAGCGCGACCGAGGCGGGATTGATTTACTGCGTCGAGCCGCTCTTCACGTCGGTGTTTGCCGCCTTCATGCCCGGATGGCTCTCGATCTTCGCGGCCATCCATTATCCGAACGAGCAGTTCACCCGCGCGCTGCTCATCGGCGGCGGACTCATCACGCTGGCGAATGTGCTGATCCAACTGGAGGCGTGGCGTCAGCGGCGGAAGCTGGCCGGATCGCCGAGCATGGCTCGGCCTGAAGTTTGATCCCCAAGCCGAGCCATGCTCGGCGCTCCGCCCTCACTCCCGCACTTTGCTGTCCACGAGGATCGTCACCGGCCCGTCGTTCACCAGCGCGACCTGCATGTCCGCGCCGAACTCGCCGGTGTGGACGGGCTTCCCGAATTCCGCCGAAAGTTTCGCGAGGAACTGCTCGTAGCGCGGCACGGCGATTTCCGGGCGCGCGGAACGGAGGTATGACGGGCGGTTCCCCTTCTTCGAGCTGGCGAAGAGCGTGAACTGGCTGATCACGAGAATTTCTCCACCGATGTCCTGCACGGAACGGTTCATCAAACCCGCGGCGTCACTGAAGATTCTCAGGCGGACAATTTTCCCCGCCAGCCATTCGATGTCCTCGTCCGTGTCCGCGTCCTCGACGGCGACGAGCACGAGGAGTCCCGTGCGGATGCTGGATTTCACCACGCCTGCGATGGAGACGCTGGCGCTGGAGACTCGTTGAATGACGGCGCGCATGGGCGTTAAAACTATTTCACCGGCAGCACCGGCTGCGTCCACGCGCGCTCGCGTTCGCCTGGCTCCACGCCGTTCTCCTTCAAGCGCGACGACGTGACGCGCGCGCGGACGAACAGCTCATCGCCTGTGCATTGATAACTCACGTTCGTCCCGCGCTGCTCGCTCAAGACCGCGCCCATCGCGCTGCTGTAAAGCCGCGTGACGGCAAGCTGATGCCCGTTCGTGCCGAACACCGGCTGGCTCTGCCAGTTCACCGGGCGGCGTGTGCCGATGAATTCCGTGGTGTAAGTCACGCCCGGCTGCGGCGCGATGCGGAGCGACAGTTTGTTTCTTCGCCACGTCACCTCGCTCAACTCCACGCCGCTTGACGCGTAAAAATCTCCCGCTTCCAGCGCCGTGATGATCGACGCCGCCGTCAATTTCGCCGCCCGCACCATGACCCAGCCGCGCCCGGAGTTGGAATTGCTCGGCGAAAATTTGTCATAGTGATGCGAGTCATCTACCGCCAGGCCGAGCAGCGGCAGGTCGCGCCGCTCGGCGACGCGATGCGTGTTCACGATGTCCCACATGCGGTCGGTGCTGGCGTGCGTGGCATCGCCGTCGTTGTGGACGAGCGGGTGGCCGTTGTACACCTCGAAGAAGCGTTCGCCGCGAAGTTGAATCATGTCCTCCGCCGTGATGGCCCAGCCGAAGTTCGGATGCGCGAGGTGCATCATCATGGGCACGCCATATTTTTCGCGCTGGTTTTTTAGCGCGTCGAGATTCCGCTGCATCACCTCCACCGGCGAACTGCCGCTGCGCGGGGGGATGTGATCCTGAATGCCGGCGGCAATGAGATGAATGGGCCAGCGCCCGAACCGGGCCGTGACTTCCTCCGCCTGAATGAGCAGGAACCGTCCCGGTGCCTCGAACTGCTGGCGAAATTCCGCCAGCGTCCTGAGCATGATCAGCGGCGTACCGTTCGTGCCCTCGCCCCGCTTGATCCAGTCCGCGCCAAAACGCCGCGTGTATCTCGGCAGCACGCGCGCGATGGCGGCGTTCGTGGCCACCACGCCGAATTCGCCCTCCTGCAACGTGTTGTGATCCGAGAGCGCGAGAAAGTCGTAGCCGCGCGACTTGTACCAATCCACGACCATCTCCGGGAAATCATCGCCGTCGCTCCAGAGCGTGTGCGTGTGCAGGTTGCCCTTCCACCAGCGGGCGGTGGTTTGCGCGGAGGCGAGTGAGGGAAATAACAAGCTGGCCAGCAAGAATTGGACGGCCGCGAGAGAACGCAGAGAGCGCAAAGAAAAAGCGGCGCTGAAGCGACCGCACTCCAAACGCTGGCGCGCAGCACCAGACGCCTCGTCCTGCGCGGAGCGTTTGGAGTGCGG
>JANNGC010000923.1:0-1673 GCA_031380445.1 Pedosphaera sp. | reverse complement strand
TCGGCGGACGGCGGCGTCACGCTCTCGACGAACCAAGTCGCGCTCCGCAACGGCATGGGCAGCGCGCTCGTGACCTTCACGGGCGGCGGCGATTTTAATCTCACCGCCACCATTGGCGGCGTGCAGACGGTGCGCGCGTTGCGGTCAGCGGCCAGCGATCCAATTACGAAGGTCGGCGGCACGTTGAGTGGCGGGAGCAGCACCTGGTCGGGAATCATCGCCGTGACCAACGATCTCACGATCACGAACCACATCCTCACCATCCAGTCGAACACGCTAGTGCTGTTGCGCGGTACGAACGCGGGCACGGCGGGCGCGGATATTTTCGTGAACGCCAACGCCTCGATCCAGTCGCTCGGCACGGAGGCGCATCCGGTCACGTTCACCTGCACGAATGCTTTTGCCACCAACCGTTGGGGGCAGATCCGCCACAACTCCTCGCTCGCCTCGCTCTACCGCCACACGTCTTTTCACCGTGCCGGGCGCGCGCCGGGCGAGGGCCACACCGGGCAGGCTCCGGCCATTCGTCCCGACGGCACGACGCTGACGTTTGAGATTTGCAACATCACCGACTTGTGCGAGCCGTCGGCCAGCGCGCCGGGTTATGGCACGCCGGGCAAGGTGATGTTCGCGAACAATTCCATTCTCACGTTCAACGAATGCCTGTTTCAGCGCGCGCGCATGGGTCCCGAGATTCAAGGCTCTTCGCTGCTCTTCACCAACGGTTCCATCATGGACACGCGCGGGCCGGATGATGGCGACGGCATTTATCTGCACGACCAGCAGGTGGGGCAGATCATCAAGCTCGTGGACTCGGTGATCGCGGCGGGCGACGACGACGGCATTGATACGCTCAGTTCCATCGTCACGGTCGAAGGCTGCATCCTGCGCGACTGGGCGAGCACGGTGGAAGACGCGAAGGCGATCAGCGGGTTCAACGGCGTGGTCAATGTGCATCGCTGCCTGATCACGGACAGCACCGTGGGCATCGCGGCCAAGGCCGGCGCGGGCGTCCCCATCCGCGTGAACCTGACCCAGACCACGATGGTCGGAAATCTGACGAACGTCATCGCGGCCTTCAAAGCGAACGCGCCGGGACCGGTCATTGATTTCCGCATCACGAACTGCGTGCTCTGGGGCGGGAATCCGATTCACTCGGACTTCGATGGTGGCGTGAACAACTCGACGAACTTCACCATCCGTCACACCGACACCGGCGAGGCGTGGACGGGCGCGGGGAACATCAATAGCGATCCGCTCTTCGTGAATCTGGCGGGGAGAAACTTGCGCGTGCTGTTCGGCTCGCCGGTGATTAACGCGGGTGATCCCGCCTCGCCGCTCGACACGGACGGGACGACGGCGGACATGGGTTTTTTCCCGTTCCTCACGAATCCCAGCCCGCTGGTCAGCGCGGGTTCAAACTGGCGCTATCTCGATAAGGGCACGGATCAGGGGACGAACTGGTTCGCGCGCGCCTTCGACGACAGCTCGTGGTCGAACGGTCTCGCCGAACTCGGCTACGGCGACAGCGACGAGGTCACAGTCGTCGCAGACAATGCCACGCCCGGTTACAACGTCTCCGACACCGACCGTTACATCACCACCTACTTCCGCCGCGCCTTCCCGGTGCTGAATCCTGCCGAGTTCACCAACCTGCAAATCAGCGTGCTGAT
>JANNGC010000189.1:0-6455 GCA_031380445.1 Pedosphaera sp. | reverse complement strand
TTGCGCCCGCGCGGGCGCAGCAGTCGGTCATCATCTCCGAGTTCATGGCCGCGAACGGCAACATCATCGCGGACGAGGACGGTTTCTTTCCCGACTGGATTGAATTGCGGAACATCGGCACCAACGCCGTGAACCTCGACGGCTGGTTCCTCACCGATGCCGCGAACAACCTCACCAAGTGGCGGCTGCCCGCCACGAACATCGCCATCGGCGGCTTCGTCATCGTCTTCGCTGACGGCAAGGACCGCGCCATCCCCGGCGCGCGTCTGCACGCGAACTTCAGTCTTACCGCCTCCGGCGAATATCTCGCGCTGGTCAAGCCGGACGGCGTGACCAAGGCCACGGAGTTTCCCGCGCCCTTCCTGCCGTCCATCATCAACGTGTCCATCGGCTTCGGGCAGCTCTCGTCGAACTTCACCGCCCTCGCCACGAGCGCGCCGGTGCGCGTGCGGATTCCGGCGAATAACGCGGACGGCACCAACTGGCTCTACGAAGGCTACGACGACAGCGCGTGGATCGCCGGCACGAACGGCGTGGGCTACGGCACGAGCAATTCTTTCACGGCGGATTACGCCTTCGCGATTTCGCCGACCGCGCCGCTGGTGCATTACCGCTTCAGCGAGACAAGCGGCACCGTGGCGACGAACATTGGCTCCGGCGGCGCGGGGATGAACGGCACGCACACCGCGACGACGCTCGGCACGGCGGGACCGCGTCCGCCCGCATTCAATGGATTCGAGGCCGGCAACAACGGTGCGACCTTCAACGGCACGAGCAGTTTCGTCGCGGGGCCGTCCGGCTTCTTCAACAACCGCAGTTCCTTCACCGTGGGCGGCTGGATCAATCCCGCCGCCACGCCCGGCGCGCGCATCGGCCTGTTCGGGCAGAACGACGTGATTGAATTTGGTTTCAGCAGCGGCTTCACCATTGAACTGTGGACGCCGGGCGGCGGCTCCATGCAGGTGCTGTATCCGCATCCGATCAACCAGTGGCATCACGTCGTGGGCGTGGGCGATGGCACGGCCTTGCGCGTGTACATTGACGGCGTGCAGGCGGGAACCGGCGGCACCGCCACGGCCAGCTACGGCACCGCCGCCTTCAACTTCAACATCGGCGGCGGCGGCATCGCGGACGCGGCGGGCAATTTCTTCACCGGCCAGATTGATGACGTGGTCGCCTATCATCGCGCGCTCAGTCCGGCGGAAGTGCTCTCGCTCTACCAATCCGGCACGAACGGCGCGGGCGTGGCGGCGATCAGTTTCGTCCGCACGGACGTTGGCCCCGTGATGTCGAACGTGAACGCGACGGCGCAAATTCGTCTGCCGTTCCAAGTCGCGAACCCCACCAACATCACCTCCATCTCGCTGCGGATGCGCTACGACGACGGCTTCATCGCCTACTTGAACGGCGTGGAGGCGGTGCGCGTGAACGCCCCGGCGGTGCCCGACTTCAACTCCGCCGCGACCAACGCGCACTCGCCCGCCGCCTTGGATTCGTTCACGCTCGGCGCGAGCGCGTTGCGCGCAGGGACGAACATCCTCGCCATCCACGGCCTGAACGTCGCAGCGACGAACGAGGACTTCCTCATCCTCGCGGAACTGACCTTGCAGACGACGACGGAACTCAGCCCCTCGCCGCTCTACTTCACTTCCCCCACGCCCGGCGCGATCAACGGCGGCGGCGTGGCCAATCCAGGCCCGGCCATCGTCTCGCCCGCGCACACGCCGAACGTGCCGCGCGACGATCAGGATTTGTTCATCACCGCGCAGATTGCGCCCACGTTCTTCCCGGTCTCGAACGTCGTGATGCGTTACCAGGTGATGTTTGGCTCAATCATTGAAACGGCGATGTTCGACGACGGCCTGCACGGCGATGGCGCGACGAACGACGGCGTGTTCGGCGCGAGCATTCCCGCCAGCGCCTCGACGAACGGCCAGATGGTGCGCTGGTATTTCCGCGCCACGGACAACAACGGCAACGTCTCGCGCTGGCCCATCTTCGCCAGCGCCACCGAGTCCGCCGAGTTCCTCGGCACCATCGTGGACGCCACGAACGTGACCAGCAAACTGCCCATCGTTCACATCTTTGCGCCGCCCGCCGTGCTGCAACCCGGCCCGACTACCGCGCAGACCGGCGCGGATTCGCAGAACGGCGCACAGGTCTCGCTATTCTACGACGGCGAGTTCTACGACAACGTCCACATGGAACTGCGCGGCAACAGCACGTCGGGCTTCAACAAAAAGTCGCACCGCGTTGACTTCAATCGCGAGCATCTCTTCCGGCACGCGCCCGGCTTCCCGCGCATTCGCAAGACCTCTTGGACGGCGGATTATCCCGACCAGAGTTTCATGCGGCAGGAGCTGTCGTTCTGGCTCTGCGATCTGATGGGTGCGCCCGCGCCGTTCTATTATCCGATGCGGTTGCAGTTGAACGGCCAGTTCTATCAACTCGCCAATCACAACGACGTTCACGGCGAGGAATACTTGGAACGCATCGGCTGGGATCCGAACGGCGCGCTCTACAACGCCGCCGGACAGGTTCGCCCCGACCAGGCCAGCACCGGCGGCTTCGACAAGAAGACGCGCACCTGGGAGAACAACGCGGACTACGCGGCCTTCTCGACCTCCATCGGCGAGGCCATCAACAACGGCCAGCGCCGCACCAACGGCTTTGAGCAGATTGATTTGCCCGAGGTGCTGAACTACCTCGTGACCGCGCGCTGGATTCACGAGAACGACGACGTGTGGGCGAACATGAGCCTCTACCGCGACAGCGACGGCGACAAACTCTGGCGCTGCGCCCCGTTCGATTTGAACCTCTCGTGGGGCGCGATGTTCTCCGAGGGCTTCACTGGCGTGCAGGCCACGAACGACACGCACAAGTCCCATCCGTTCTACGGCGGCAACAACATCCGCGCGAGCGGCTCCACGCTCTTCAACCGCATGTACGACGTGATCTTCAGCGTGCCGGAATTCCGCCAGATGTATCTGCGCCGCCTCCGCACCCTGCTCGACACGCACATCAAGCCGCCCGGCACGCCCATCGGCTCCACCGCGCTGGAGCAGCGCATTCTGGCCGCGCGCGATCTCATTGCCGAAGAGGCGCAGTTGGATCGCATCTGGTGGGGCTGGCCGGCCAACGGCGGGCAGAGCAATTTCAACCCGCCCGCCAACTCCGATCCCTTTGGCAGCGCGAACCGCACGAACGCCGCGCTCGTCAACATCACCAATGCGGTCAACGATCTGCTCAACCAGTTCCTCTACGCGCGCCGCCCGCATTTTTACGAGAAGCACAGCATCACGAATTTGCGCGCGCCGCTTTACAACGAGACGATCAACCCCGCCTCCAACACCGTGGCCGGCATCCCGCTCGCGCAGGCCTCGAACCTCGTCGTGCTCGTCGGCACCATGGATTTCAAACCCGCCTCCGGCAACCAGGGCCACGAATACATCCAGGTCACCAATCCAAATCCCGTCGCGGTGGACATCTCCGGCTGGCGTTTGAACGGCGGCGTGGATTTCACCTTCAAGCCCGGCACGATCATTCTCTCGAACAGTTCGCTCTACGTCACCGCTGACCGCAACGTCTTCAAGACGCGCACCACCGGCCCGCGCACCAACCAGGCGCTCTTCGTCGTCGGCAACTACCAGGGCACGCTCGACGCGCGCGGCGAAATCGTCCAACTGCTCGACGACACCGACCGCCTCGTCCACACCAACGGCTACGTCCCGAACCCCAGCCTCGCGCAGCAATATCTCCGCATCACCGAGCTGATGTACAATCCCGCCGCCCGCCCCGGCGACGGCTATCCCGTCGGTGAATACGAATATCTCGAACTCAAGAACACCGGCCCCAGCGAGATGAATCTCATCGGCGTTCACTTCACGAACGGCCTCACCTTCGCCTTCACCGCCGGCAGTTTCATCACCAGCCTCGAGCCCGGCCAGACCGCGGTGCTGGTGAAAAACGGCGCGGCCTTCGTCTCGCGCTACGGCATCGATCCCCTGATCGCGGGCGTCTATGCCGGCACGCTCGACAACGCGGGCGAGCGCGTGAAGCTCGACGACAGCGTGGGCGAGCAGATTCTCGATTTCAGTTACAACAACACTTGGTATCCGATCACCGACGGCCTCGGACTCTCGCTCGTCATCGTGAACGAGAACGCCGCGTGGGATACGTGGGGCGACAAATCAAGCTGGCGGCCCAGCCGCGTCGAGGGCGGCTCGCCCGGCACGAACGATCCTGCGCCCGCCGTCTTCGCGCCCGTCCTCGTCAGCGAAGTCGTGGCCAACAGCAACGTGCCGTTCCTCGACGCCATCGAACTGTGGAACGCCTCGACCAACACCGCCGACGTCAGCGACTGGTGGATTTCCGACGACTTCTTCACGCCCAAGAAATACCGCCTGCCCGCCGCGACGACGATTGCGGCCGGCGGCTTCCTCGTCATCAGCGAGCCGCAGTTCAACACCGGCCCCACGGCGTTCTCGTTCAGTTCGGCGGGTGATGAAGCCTACGTTTTCTCCGGCGACGCGGCGGGCAATCTCACCGGCTGGTATCACGGCTTCGACTTTGGCGCGTCGCCCACCAACTCCAGCTTCGGCTACTACCTGCCGAGCGACGGCGACGAGCAGTTCGTGCGTCAGTCCGCGATCACGCTCGGCGCGAGTAACGCCCTCCCCGCCGTCGGCCCGCTCATCATCAGCGAGATCATGTATCACCCGACGGACGTGCTCCTCGGCACGAATCTCGTGGACGATCCGCTCCACGAATTCATTGAGGTGCTGAACATCAGCGGCGGCGACGTGACGCTCTTTGATCCGCTCGTGTCCACGAACCGCTGGAAACTGACTGACGCGGTGACGTTCACCTTCGGCACGAACACCATCCCCGCCGGCGGCTACCTGCTGGTCGTGAGTTTTGATCCCACGACGAACGCCACGATGCTCACCTCCTTCCGCAACTGGTACGGACTCGGCACCAACGTCCCCATCGTCGGCCCGTGGTCCGGCGAACTGAACAACGCAGACGACGCGGTGAAGCTGCGCCACCCCGAAGGCAGCGGCACGAACCTCACCTTCCCGCTCATCGAGGAAGTCCATTACCAAGACACCGCGCCGTGGGATTCGGTGGCCGACGGCATCGGCGCGTCCTTGCAACGCGTCGTCACGGGCGACTTCGGAAACGATCCCACGAACTGGGTGGCCGCCGCGCCTTCGCCCGGCGCGGCCTTCGCGGGCGGCGTGCCGCCCGTCGTCACGCAGCAGCCGTCGTCCGCCACCGTGTTCGCCGCCGGCTCGGCCGGCTCGTCGCAGTTCTACCTGTTCGGCACCACGAACTTCACCGCCGCCGTCAGCGGCAGCGGGCTGAGTTATCAATGGCGGTTCAACAGCTCGCCGATCTACGGCGCCACGAACGGCACGCTCGTGCTCACCAACATCTCGCTCGCGAACGCCGGCCTCTACAGCTTCGTGGCCTACGGCGGCTCCGGCTCCGTGCAAAGCTCGAACGCGCTCCTCACCGTCATCGCGCCGCTTCGCATCACGCTCCAGCCCGCGTCGCAAAACGTCACGCCCAACGCGACCGTCAACCTCAGCGTCTTCGCCCAGGGCAACGGCGCGCTCCGCTACCAGTGGCGCTTCAACGGCGGCGACATCAGCGGTGCGACCAATGCGGCCTACAGTTTCAACGGCGCGAACCCCGGCCTGAACGGGAACTACTCCGTCCGCCTGGATGATGACTACGGCTTCCTCGTCAGCTCGAACGCGCTCATCACCGCGCCCTACCTGTTCTTCACCGTGCAACCCACGAACCAGAACGTGCAGCCCGGCACCAACGTCACGCTCACCTCCGCCGTGCTCGGCTACGGCAACATCACCTACCAGTGGCGTTTCAACGGCACCAACCTCGCGGGCGCGACCAATGCCAGCCTCAGTTTCACCGGCGCGAACCTGACGAATCACCACGGCGACTTCTCCGTCGTGGCCACCGATGATTTCACGAACACCCTCAGCACGAACGCCTTCATCTACGTGCTCGTGCGGCCCGGCTACGTCGTGCCGCTCGCCGCGCGCAGCGTGCTCCAAGGCAGCACCTTCACCCTCAACGTGCTCGCCACCGGAGCGCCCCCGATCTGGTACCGCTGGATTCGCGCCAGCGCGCCCTTCGCCACTACGTCCGTGCCGTTCATCACCATCACCAACTATCAGGTCACGAGTCTGCCCACCTCGCAGTTCCGCGTCGGTGCCACCAATGCCGCTGCGCCCGGCGGCGTCTTCAGCCCCATCGCCGGCAACATCATCATCACCATGATCAACGACTTCGATGGCGACGGCCTCGCCGACGTGTGGGAAGCCGCCTACTTCGGCAACAGTTCCACGAACAGCGCCGCCAACGCCGCGCTCGACACCGATGGTGACGGCATGACCAACCTCGACGAATACCGCGCCGGAACGAAT
>JANNGC010000860.1:0-4727 GCA_031380445.1 Pedosphaera sp. | reverse complement strand
CTGGCCCGCGCCGAGATGCAGCGGAGCCGCGCCGACGTTGAGCGAAAGCGCGTCCTGATAATTCGTGAGCGCCGCCTGAGGCCAGCCGCGCGCCTGGCAGAAACGCGCGAGGCTGGTGAGTTCTTCCACGCGACGAACGCGATGCGTGAGCGCGAGTTGAAACTCCTTCTCCGCCTCCACTTTTTCGCCGCGCGCTTCGAGCAATTCGCCGAGACCAAGATGCGCGGGGCCGAAGCGCGGCTTGAGCCGCAGTGCGTGGCGGTATTCGCGCAGCGCGTTGTCGCGGCGGTCGAGCCGGGTGTAGAGGCGCGCGAGATTGTGCCGCGCCCAATAATTTTCCGGGTCGCGCTTCAGCCCCTCCGTGTAAGCGTCCGCCGCCGCCGTGAACTGTTCCTGCTGCACGAGCGCGTCACCGAGCGCGGCCCACGCGGACATGCTGTGCGGTTGGAGTTCCACCACGCGGCGCGCTGATTCAGTTGCGCCTTTGGCGTCTCCCGCTGCCGTCTGCCACGCGGCGAATTGCGCGTGCAGCGCCGCATCCTCCGGCACGGCGGCGAGCGCGGCGCGATACTGTTCGCCCGCTTCCCGCGCGGAAGCCTGCGCGCGCGGGCGCAGCGTTTCGATCTGTTCCTGAAAGCGTCGCACCTGCGCCGCGTGGTCCATCTGCCAGAGGAACGGCGGGTCTTGCCGACGCCCGAGCACGTCGGTTGCGGCATGGATGCGGCTGGCGTCCGTCCACACGAGGCGGCGCGCGCATTCCTCCGCCGTGGCCCACGACGGAACGGCGCGCTCGCGAACTTTCGCCGGGAGCAGCGTTTCAATCGAACCCAGCAGCTGCCGCGCGAGCAGGTAGTTGCCCTCGAAAGTGAGGTGGACGTGCTCGTAAAAGTATTTGCGCCCCGGCCCGCCGCTGACTGTGTGCTCGGCGAGGGCTTGCTCCGCGTGGACCAACTCCATGCTCTGGTCACGATGTTTCTTGGCAATGCGGCGCGTGATTTCGTTGAGCGGCGAGTCGCAGCGGAATCGCAACGTGTCGAGGTCGCGGGCTTGCGCGAAGAAGCGTGCGGCCTCCGCGCTTTGGCCGAGCGACCGCAATGTCTCGCCCAGACGAAATGATAGATCGGCAAACGAGCCGTCCAATTTCGTCGCCGCCTGGAAATGGTTCAAAGCTTCGGCGAATTGTCCCGCGCCCTGCGCCGCCACGCCGCGCTCGTAAAGCCGCCGCCATTCCGCCTCATCACTTTTTGACAGGTCCGCACGGTGCGCTGACGCGAAGGGCGCGCAGTCATCCAGATTCACCGCCACCGTGCTCACGACCACGGCTGCGCCCGCGCGGCGTCCGGTGGTGATGATGTCGTCGAGGTTCTGCGCGAAATTATTTCTCACCACGGCGAGGCGCGGGTCGTCGGAGCGCACGCGGTTTTCGAGGAACATCAACATGCCGCCCCAGTCGCTTTTGCCGGGCGGCGGCGGACGGAGCGCGCGGGCGAGCTGATCCAACATCTGGCCGGTGCGCGTGGTTTGAAACGCGAGGCTGCTCTGGATGAACGCGCGCGACGCAGCCTGCTGGCCAAAAACGGTGCCCGCGCCGAACGGCCCGACCACTTCGTTGTTGCCGATGTAGAGCACCCAGATGTCGCCCTGCGCCTGCGCCACGTCGCGGGCGATGACTCGAATGGCGTGCGAGTTGATGCCGGTCATGGCGGCGTTGATGACCTCGAACTGGGTGCCGGGAAAACGCTGGCTCAACAGCGCGTGCAACATCCGGGGCAAACCAAAGTCCGGCTGCGGATCGCCAAACGCCGCCGATTCGCCGAAGACGAAAACGCGAATCGTGTCCGCCGGTTTCTCGCGCGCGAAGGCGAAGGTCGCGGGCTGCGGCGACTGCTCGCGGCCAAAGAAGCGCCAGCCGAAGCGGTTGTTCTGCACGAAGACTTTTTTCCCAGCGTGTTCTTCCGGCAGGAGAAAGGAAGTCGGGTAGCCGAAGCCGACAATCCTCAGCACGAGTTCCACGAGCAGGAAAAGGAAGAGCGGCAAGCCGAGCGCGGCGGCGAGGCGGAACGCCCAGCGCTTCCCGTGCGCGGGCGGCGCGGACGGTGCTGTCGTTGGACAATTTTTTTCTCGGCGACGGGTCACGGAGTGGCGCGACGCTACGAACCGGCGCGGCGGGCCGCAAGGCCGGACGCCAGCCGTTACGGAAGGCGCAGCGCTTTCAGCACCGCCACGAAATCCTTCGGCCACTTGGCCTCGAACTTCACGAGCTTGCCGGTGCGCGGATGCGTGAAGGTGAGCAGCCGCGCGTGCAGCATCTGGCGCGGGATTTTTACGCCGGTCAGTTCGAGCAGGCGCGCGTTTTGTTTGCGTCCGTAAATGCCGTCGCCCGCGAGCGGAAAGCCGAGGTGCAGAAAGTGAACGCGAATCTGGTGCGTGCGACCCGTGTGCAACTGCGCCGAGACCAGCGTCGCGCCGCGCAGATGCGCGCCGACTTCGTAGCTCGTCCACGCTTCGCGCCCGCCTTTGACCACGGCCATGCGCTGGCGCTGCGTGGCGTGGCGGGCGATGGGCGCGCGGATGTCGCCACGTTCGGGCGTCAGTTCGCCGCAGAGGATGGCGTCGTAAACTTTCGTCACGTCGCGCCCGGCGAACTGTTCGGAGAGTTTTACATGCGCCGTGTCGTTCTTCGCGACGACGAGGCAGCCGCTCGTGTCCTTGTCGAGCCGATGCACGATGCCGGGCCGCGCCACGCCGCCGATGCCGCTGAGTTCCGCGCCGCAATGATGCAGCAGCGCGTTGACCAGCGTGCCGTCGTCGTGGCCCGCCGCCGGATGCACGACGATGCCGGGCGCTTTGTTCAGCACGAGCAGGTCCTTGTCCTCGAAGAGAATGTTCAGCGGAATGTCCTCGGGCTGCGCCTCGGCGGGTTTCGCCTCGGGCCAGGTGATGGAAATGATTTCGCCCAGGCGCGGCGGATGCGTGGCTTTCACCGCGCGGTCGTTGACGCGGATGTGACCTTCCTCAATCAGCCGTTGCAGCGTGCCGCGCGATTTTTCCGGGAAGCGCGTGCGGAGAAAAACATCCAGACGGACGCCGGGCTGGGATAGCTCGACGGTAAAAACTTCCGAGGGTTGATGCTTCACGACTTGGTCACCGGCTCCGCTGCGCTCGCGACTTTCGGCGGCGCTTCCGGTCGCCACGACAGGATGAAGAGCAGCCCCACGCCGACGCAGATGGCGCTGTCGGCGAGGTTGAACGCCGGGAAGTCGTGCATCACGCCCGAGCGCGTGATGAGGTGGAAGTAGAGAAAATCCACGACGTGTCCGTGGACGACCCGGTCGAGCAAGTTGCCCGCGATGCCGCCGAGAATCAGCCCGAGCGAAATCGAGCCGAGTGAGGTGTCCGCGCCGAACTTGTTCCGCACCAGCACGAGCACGACGAGGGCGACGCCGGAGACGATGGCGAGAATTCCGTTGTTGTTGCTGAACAGGCTCCATGCCGCGCCGGTGTTGTACCAGTGGACGATGCGGAAGAAGCCGGGCAGCACATGAAACTCGCTCTGCCCGGGAATGGGCAGGAGCGCGAGCACGCTCCACTTCGTCGCCTGGTCGAGCGCGAAGACGATCAGGGCCAGGATCGCGATGCGGAGGTTAAAGTTTTGCTTCAAGCGCGGGGTATGTAACGGGCGGGGGCGGGGAAAACAACCTTTCCCGCCGCGCGCCGGGGCAGCGCCCATATCTGCCCCGCTTCTTCGCCCCCTCCGACGGCGTGTTCAAATTTAGCGACAGCGACGGAGCGCGGGTTTTCTAACCCGCAGCAACGCGCTCCAAACGAGGGCGCAAGAACTGGCCTGCACCGTTCTCCTCATCACATTGCCGTGGGTTAGAAAACCCGCGCTCCGCCAAATGAGGAGGCTTCCCGCCCTCTTTCCATTTGTCTCCCTCACACTTTTTCCCGACACTCCGCGCGCAGCATGAATCCAACACCACGGGAAGTTTCCGAGCGCATCATCGCCAACATCGGACGCGTCATCCACGGGCAGCGCGATGCGCTCCGCAAAATTATCGCCGCGCTCGCCACCGGCGGCCACGTCCTGCTCGAAGACTTTCCCGGCACCGGCAAGACCACCCTCGCCAAGGCCCTCGCGCGCTCCATTGACGCTCAGTTCAAGCGCCTCCAGTTCACGCCCGACCTCCTCCCGTCGGACATCCTCGGCGTCAGCGTCTTCAATCCCCGCGAGCAGCAGTTCCGTTTTCACGAAGGCCCCATCTTCACCAACATCCTCCTCGCCGACGAAATCAACCGCGCCTCCCCGCGCACGCAATCCGCCCTCCTTGAAGCCATGGGCGAGGTGCAAGTCAGCGTCGAGGGCGAACGCCGCGCGCTGCCCGACCTCTTCTTCGTCATCGCCACGCAGAATCCCGTGGATTTCCGCGGCACGTATCCACTGCCCGAGGCGCAGATGGATCGCTTTGCCGCGCGGCTCACGCTCGGCTACGTCTCGCCGGAGGAGGAAGTCGCCGTGCTTTCCGCGCAGGAGAAAGTTCACCCCATCGACGCGCTCGGCTCCGTCGTGAGTCTCGCCGACGTGCTGATGCTCAAGCGCGCCGTGACCGCCGTGCGCGTGAGCGACGAATTGAAACGCTACATCGTTGATCTCTGCGCCGCCACGCGCGGGCGTTCCGGTGTGCAACTCGGCGCCAGCCCGCGCGCCTCGCTCGCGCTCATGAAAA
>JANNGC010000805.1:0-1831 GCA_031380445.1 Pedosphaera sp. | reverse complement strand
CATTCAGTTCACACCCGACCTGCTCCCCGCCGACATCACCGGAACGCTGATCTACGACCCGGTCACCGGCGCTTACTCGACCCGCACCGGCCCGATCTTCGCGAACCTCGTCCTCGCCGATGAAATCAACCGCGCGCCCAGCAAAGTCCAGAGCGCCCTGTTGGAGGCGATGCAGGAACATCAGGTGACGATCGGCGACAAGACCTACCGCCTCCCCGAACCCTTCCTCGTCCTCGCCACGCAAAACCCCATCGAGCAGGAAGGCAACTACCCGTTGACCGAAGCTCACGTGGATCGCTTCATGTAGAAGCTCAAGATCGGCTACCCGACGAGCGACGAGGAGCGGCTGATTCTCGACTTGATGGCGAAGACCGGCGCTCCACCCGTCACGCACAGCGTCGTGGACGCGAAGCAGATTCTCGAAGCGCGCAAAGTCATCAACGACATCTACGTGGACGACAAGGTGAAGGACTACATCGTCGATCTCGTCTGCGCCACGCGCGATCCGGGCCACTACAAGATTCAACTCCAAGGCTTGATTCAACTCGGCGCCTCCCCGCGCGCCACCATCGCCCTCACGCTCGCGGCCAAAGCCCACGCCTTCCTGCGCGGCCGCGGCTACGTCACGCCGCAGGACGTGAAGAGCATCGGCATGGACGTGCTCCGCCACCGCGTCGCGATCACCTACGAAGCCGAGGCGGAGGAGAAGACGAGCGAGATCGTCATCCAGAAGATTTTTGATGAATTGCCGGTGCCGTGAGTTCAACAGACATATCTGATGCGGCATCCAACAACAAAGGACTTAGCTGAATACTTTCGGCTCGCGCTTGAAGCTGGTTTGTGCGGCGAAAAGGAAATTGAAGCGTGGGCGGACAAGCTTATCACTGAAAGCAACGGAGGCATTGCAGACTGGCTGCTAAATCTTTCAATCAATCAGGAAGCCAGCAAGAGCAGGCTTCTTGATGATGTCCCAAGCGAATCAGACACCACCACAGTTTGGAATCTAGTGCTGGCACACTTAGGACGGGCAGCGCATGCAAAGCAGTTGACCGAAGAGCGCGTCGTTAGAATTTTGTTTCGATGGCAATTAGAGCGAAGGATTCCAAAAGAGTATGAAGGCGAAATTTACGGTCTTGATGATGGCTTCGACGGAATCAAAGAAGGTTGGAATTCTTTGGATCAGTTTCAGAAATATTTTGCTGAGTTTTTTGAACCTTTCCGCGCGTTCGAACATTTGATTCCTCAAGCGAATTCAAAAGCCTCGAAATGATCCCCCGCGAGATTCTCAAAAAAATCCGGCAGATCGAGCTGCGCACAAACCGGCTCGTGAACGAGACGCTCGGAGGCCAGTATCATTCCGTCTTCAAGGGCCAGGGCATGAACTTCGAGGAGGTGCGCGAGTATCAGCCGGGCGACGAGGTGCGGACGATTGATTGGAACGTCACGGCGCGGATGAATCATCCGTTCGTGAAAAAGTTCGTCGAGGAACGCGAACTCACGCTCATGCTCGTGGTGGATCTGAGCGGCTCCGGACTGTTCGGTTCCGGTGAGCAATCGAAGCGCGAACTGGCAGCGGAGATTGCCTCGGTGCTCGCCTTCTCGGCCATCCGCAACAACGACAAGGTGGGGCTGATTCTTTTCACGGACGATGTGGAGAAATACATCCCGCCGAAGAAGGGGCGCCGCCATGTGCTGCGCGTCATTCGCGAGATTCTTTTCTTCGAGCCGCAGCGGCGCGGCACGAACGTGAGTGGTGCGCTGGAGTTCCTGAACCGCGTCACTGCCCACCGCGCCATCACCGTCGTCATCTCGGATTTTCTGGAGACAGCCG
>JANNGC010000674.1:0-5639 GCA_031380445.1 Pedosphaera sp. | reverse complement strand
GAACTGATGACGAGACGGCTGCCTCGCCAGAATTCCACTCAATAGCCCCCTGCCATGCGAAGTGCGTGCGGTAGCCCGTGCAATCGCCTTGCTGAATTGCGTCGAGAGATTTGTTCCAGCGCGGATCGTTGCTGCGGACTTGCACATCGCGATAACTGAAATTCGCAAGCGGCAGTTCCGAGGCGGCGAACGCTTCGCGCAACGTCGGGACGCGCATCGGATCAAAACCCATCAGCCGCGTGGCGACGCAATCGACGGCGACAGGATTGAAACCTGCGACCAGCAGGCCGCTGGCCTTAGCGTCCGGCGCGGCGGGACCATCGCCTTCGCCACCGATCACTCCATCAGCGATGGCGAAGAATCGCTTCGGCGTCGCGGTTGGAAAAATCTCGCCGTCGGAATAGTTCAGGCAGCGGTTGATGTCGTGGACCATGCGCCAGCAGGTGTCGTTGCCGTGCCAGTTGCCGCTGCGAATCGTCGCGCGCGTGTGCCCGAAGATTGGGCGCGCGATGGCTTTCGCGAGCCGATAGACGGGCGCAAAAATGGCCGGATGCCGCATCGTCAACTGCTCGAAGAGGCGCACGCCCTTCCGCTCTGAAGTGTTCTTCACCGAAGCGACGGGGAATTGATCGCCACCGCTCGCCGGGTCGCCGTCGGTGTGGTGGGGCAGCCAGTTGCGGCCGGTGTTGATGCCGACCAGATTTTTCAGGCAGAGCGTGACGCCGGTTTTCTTGTGCGTCTTCATCTTCGGCAGATTGATCAACACATCCGCCGTGGCGACGGTGCGGGAGATGCGATACTCGTGGCGTCCCTCCGAGTGATGGTAGTTCGTTTCCTTCTGATCGTAGGTCGCGCCGTAGTAGCGGCCCGCGCCGTCGTGTTCTGCGAAGCGGCTGCGCGAACCGAGATTCACCTCCACCGAACCAGCAGGATCGCCGGGCAGTTTCGTGGTGCCGTAAAGCACTTCACCGCGCACATCCTCGTGTTCGTCGCGCAAATCCAGCAGGCGCACCGGCACCGCGCTCTGCGCCGCCAGCCATTCCGTGACCTGGCCGATGCCAGTGCGCCGGAGAATTTCATTCCAGTCCGCGTCGAGCTGCGGGCCGTCGACAATCCACAGCTCGCCGCGTCCTTGCAGCGCGATGAGCACGTAATCCGCCACGGCGCGCACAATGGAACCGTGCGTGATGACCTGCTGCCATTGCTCGTGGTGATACCGGTGTGCGTGCCAGATGAGGTTGGGCTTGAGCACGACCTTGTCACCGGGGCGCACAACTTCGCCGAGCGGATTCCAATCGGGCGTGCCGAAGCGCGCGGCGTCCAGACCGAGCGTTTGCAGCAGTCCGCGCACAGCTTCGTAAACTGGATTCTCCGTACCGAGCGTTCCGCCGCGATACTCGGGGAATTTCTGCGCCGGATGGAACGGCGCGACTTCCGGATAGCGCGCCGCATCCATCCGCCAGGCGGCGGTGGTGGATTGATGCAGTGAATCAGAGGTCATCGAGAAAATCAGTTAACCGACCAGACCGTTGCTTCAAATGCCCAGCATGGCAACCGCCGCAATAAACAGAGGCCCGATTGTCGAACGCTGAAGCGGTCAACGAGCGGTCACGGAACCAAGCCTGGGGGCCCGCCATTGTAAGTCGGAGGGTTTGGCGGTGTTTTGCCGGAGTTCACAAGTTCAACCCGGTAAGTGAAAGCGCCGGCGTAGTTCGTGCCAAAGGTGTTCGTCTCGGTCACGCCGTCGTAAGTCACGACCACGGTGGAGTTGTCTAAAGTGGTGATGGACGGCGCGGCCTGGCCCGGTTGCTGCGGCACGATCACGGTCATGAAGTGCCAGTTGGTGGCGGCGATCCGATTGGTCACCCAGAGGCCTGCGGCGCGGTCGGGATTCGCGGTGGCGTAGGTGCGGTTGATGAAGGGGTTCAAGGTCGAATTGGTGTTGGCGGTGCCCATGACGTTGGCGCGCCCGAGAGCGAGGCCGTTGGTCCCCACGGCGGTGAAGACGCCGAGCGTGGCCGGCGCGTTCGCAAAGTGGACGTGGACGGGGACGCGGGGCGGATTTGGCAGGGCGTAATCGGCGTAATTGGCCGCCGTGTAGTTGAAGCCGGTGTAGTTCAGCACCAGCGAGTTGCTGCCAATGCGGTTGCCGGTGAAAACCGTTTCACCGGGCAGAGCCGTCTCGGGCGCGGCGAAGCGGAAAGCCCAGGGAATATGCCAGCGGAAGGCAAACGTGGCGGGCGCGGTGGTGGCAAACTCGTCATAGATGACCCAGTATTTGGAGCGCACGAAGAGGACATGGCGCTTCACCTTGGTGACGAGGTTCTTGAGCGGATGGTAACTGTTCGTGAACATGGCCGAGCCGTCCGCGCAGGTGTAAACGAAGTTCGTCCCGCTGCTCTTGAAGTTCGCGATGTTCGCGAGCGCGGGCACGGTCTGGCCATAGCCGTAGAGGTTGAATCCAACGTCCCCTTCGCCGAGGCCGTTGACAAACAAACCAGGACTGGACGCGGCGTAGGAACTGTACTCGTCCAAGTTCGCGCCGCCGCCGTCGGTGATCTGCGCCCCGTAGGCCCAGAGGTCGGGGGCGAGGTTGGCGGGGATGTTATGCCCCTGGCTGCTCCCGCGCGGACTGGCTCTCATGCTCCAGCCCACACCGTTGGTGTAACAGTCGAAGAGCGAAGGCGAGATGCTGGAGGCGATGACGTAGCCGTCCTCGGGATAGACCGCGCTAGTCGTGTTCGTCTCGGGCGCGGGCAGGCTCCGGTAATGCCAGCGCAAAGGCAGCATGTCCCACTGGGCCCCGTTCACATCCGACACCGAATTGGAGAATTCACGGTTCAAGTCCCACGCCTGCCGGGCCAGTCCGCTCCGGCTGACCGCCGCCAAATCAAACCCGCGCCGCGTGTCGCCAAAGACATGGCCGGTGTAACCCGCCGGTCCGTAATCGCTATACGGCCCGTGATACTTGCGCATCCGGTAGGGGCGCATCCGCGTGTACCATTCGGGAAAACGGCGGCTGAAATCAGTGCGACCCAGTTGGGCCTGTGGATACGCCACGTCAAAAACCATCAGCCCGCTGAGCAGGCTGCGCTCGTACGTCTGGTTGTCCGTGTAGCCAAACGGGCCGACGTGGTGTGCGGCGAATCCGGCATACGGCGAGGTCTTGGCCAGGAGATAGTTCAAAATCCATTGATAGGCAAAAGTGCCGTCCGCCCCGTCATCCGCAATGACGGCCGCCGCCACGCTGGCAATGTGCGTGTCCACGGTGATGTGCGACGTTCCGATCTTGGCCAGCCGATCCCACGGGGAGGTTTCCGGCCCTTTCGGGTAGCCGGTCCAGCCGTAGTTCAGCAGCAATCCCCCGGTGGGGAACGGGTGGTCGCTCCAAAAAGCATTGTGAGTCCAGAAACGCAGTTGCCGCTGGAGTGCCAGCAGGGCGTTGGTGCGGAGCTGGCCCTTGAACGTGGCGGTGTCGCTGCCGAGGTGCTGATACATCCAGTCGTACGTGGCGCTGATGAGCCGCGGCACTTGCGGATCGCTGGAGGGCTGTCCGTAGTCGGCCATGGCAAAATTGTTCGACGGATGATTAAACCAGTTCACGACATGCGCGAGGTTGGTGACCAGCCAGCCGGTCATGGTGGCGTTGGTCCAGCGGGGATCTCCGCTGAAAGTCCAGAGGTTCAGCACGGCCCCGAGGTCGTTTATTTTCACGAAGGCATTGGCCTCCCGGACCACGGCATAGGAAGGATTCAAACTGTGGCTGTTCGTAGCCCACTCGGTGGTGCTGTAAAAGTAGCTCTGGTTCGTCGCGAAAATCGCCCGGTTCAACAAGGCTTGAAAAGCGGACGTGTCGTTCGTCTGCATCCAGGCCCAGATTTCCGCCTGCTCGCCGCCGCGAAAACAAAAGATGGGATGCGTCGCGTTCGTCGCGTGATAACCCGGATTCGCGAGCATGGAACGATCCCACGGCACAGCACCGGGCGCGATGGTGAAGGTCGAAACCGGGCTGGTGAAATAGGCGAATCCGTTCGTGACATACTTCACCCGCCACCAGAACTGCCGCGTGGCGTTGGTCGGCAGCGGGGCGAGGAAATTGTAGAAGTTGACCGGCGTGCTCACGTCCACCGCCAGCGTGCCGCCGAAGCTGGCTTGCGTGGCGATTTGAAACTGAAACGCGTTGGTCTGGTCGGCCCAGTGCGGCCAGACGCCGCTCGGATTGGCCTGCAATCCCACCAGATGATTGGTCGCGTAGAACCAGGTGAAGATCGGCGGATTGTTGCTGACCACTTCACCGTGACCGGGGCGAATGTTCACCAGGCTCGAATAATGGGCCGACGGCGGCAGCGTGAGGACCGACTCCGCGCCGATGCGGGTGGCTGCGGACAGGGACAGACCGGACCAGAGCAGGAGCAAAACGAACGGAACAATACGGGATGCCCCTCCGACGGCGAGAAGCACGAACAGATTTTTAGACACGTCGCCCTTTAGCAATGCCCATGCCCCGCGCTCCACTTTGCCGTCTGCGCAGAAATTTGGATTCACATTCATAACTTTGCCCCATCTTCAGACAGTTCTCGGTGAAGAGCGGCATTTTCCCGTCGCCCATTAACCAAGGCCCGCAGGGCCGCCAGATACTTTTCCCCCACCGAAGCCGGGGCAAAATCCTTCACCTTCTCCCGGTTGGCCTGCTGCATCCGCGCGCGCCAGGCGCCGTCCTGCAAAACTTTCACCATCGCCTCGGCCAGGGCCGCAGGATTTTGCGGCGAAACAAAACACGCGTGAACTCCATCCTGCAAATGATCCACCGCGCCGCGAATCCGTGTCGTCACCACCGGCAGCCCCGCGTGCATCGCCTCGGTGAGCACCGTGGGAAACCCCTCGCTCCAGCTCGGCAGCACAAACAAATCCGCTGCCTGATACGCCGCCGCCAGCGCCTCCGCGTCGAGGTAGCCCGAGAGCGTAACGTGCGCTTCCAGTCCGAGCGCGCGCGCGCGGGCGCGAAAATTTTCCTCCTCCGACCCGCCGCCCGCGAGCACGAGATGCACGGGCGTCTGCGCGCGTACCGACACCAGCGCCTCCAGCAAATCGTAAATCCCCTTCTCCGTGATCAGTCGCCCCACGAACAGCGCCACCGGCTCGCCGTCCTTCACCTGCCACGGCAGCCTGGCGCGATCCACCGCCACCGGCGCGGGCGGCTGGAACGGATTGCTGATGACGGGAAAATTTCCTGACGGATGAAACTGTGTCCACGCGCGCTGCTCCTCGTTCGAGAGGACAAACACGCCGTCCACGGAATTGAACAGCCGCCGGCTGGCCCACTTAAAACCCGCGTGGCCTTCGCCCAGCACCAGCGACGGAACGCTCCCGTGAAATTGCAGCACGACGTGTTTCACCAGGCCCCGGCACAGCGCGAGCAACGGCAAATCGCGGCTGTAGTTCGCCCACTCCGTCGTGGTGTGAATGAACAGCACGTCGAACGGCTCCGCCTTCAGCCGCCGCCGCACGCGCAGGATGTCGCCCGGACGGTCCATGAGTTTCCGCAGCCGCGTCTCCTCATCGCTGTGCCGCCCCCACGGCTCTTCGACGACGTGACAGCCCAGCGCCCGCAACGAGCGCGCCATCAGCGGCAGAATTTT
>JANNGC010000575.1:0-8708 GCA_031380445.1 Pedosphaera sp. | reverse complement strand
CCCGTGGCGGCGCAGAGCGGGGACAGGGCGATCTCGGCGGGACCTGCTCACCCCGTAGTCCTGAAGACCGACGGGAGCGTGGTGGCGTGGGGACTCAACCACTACGGCCAAACGACCGTGCCCGTGGCGGCGCAGAGCGGGGTGACGGCCATTGCAGCGGGAGGTTTTCACACCGTGGCCTTGAAGAACGACGGGAGCGTCGTCGCGTGGGTATATAACAGCTACGGCCAGACGGATGTGCCCGTCTTGGCGCAGAGCGGAGTGGCCGCGATTGCGGCGGGAAATTATTACACCGTGGCCTTGAGGAACGATGGTTCGGTGGTGGCGTGGGGAGACAACGAATTCGGCCAAACGGACGTGCCCGTGGCAGCGCAGAGCGGAGTGACCGCGATTGCGGCCGGTGGTTATCACACCGTGGTCTTGAAGAACGACGGGCGCGTGCTGGCGTGGGGAGACAACAGCAGGGGCCAAGCGACGGTGCCCGTGGCGGCGCAGAGCGGGGTAATGGAGATCGCGGCGGGAACAGCTCACACCGTGGTCTTGAAGAACGACGGGAGCGTGGTGGCGTGGGGAGACAACAGCAGCGGCCAAAGGACGGTGCCCGTGGCGGCGCAGAGTGGGGTGACAGCGATTGCGGCGGGAAGTTATCACACCGCAGCCTTGAAGACCGATGGGAGCGTGGTGGCGTGGGGTTATAGCGACCACGGCCAAACGGCGGTGCCCGTGACGGCGCAGAGCGGAGTGACGGCTATCGCGGCGGGACATTACCACACCGTGGCGCTCGTCATCCCGACGGCCCCAGTTATCAACACGCAACCGGTGAGCCAGATGGTGAACGAGGGACAGAGCGCAAGTTTCACCGTGGAGGCCAGCGGTTACCCCTTGAGCTACCAATGGCGCAAGGATGAGGTGGACATCCCCGAAGCGACTGGCGCGACGTGCAGCTTGGGACTCGCACGGACTAATCAGGCGGGCAGTTACACCGTGGTCGTGAGCAACTCCGCCGGGAGCGTGACCAGCGCCCCGCCGGCGGTGCTGATCGTGAACGCAGCCTCCCCCGGTGCGGTGTTGGCGTGGGGATGGAACGACCACGGCCAAACTACGGTGCCTTTGGGGGCGCAGAGCGGAGTGACGGCCATCGCGGCGGGATATGCGTTCACCGTGGCCTTGAAAACCAACGGAAGCGTGCTGGCGTGGGGAGACAACATCCAAGGCCAAACAACCGTGCCTCTGGCGGCGCAAAGCGGAGTGACGGCGATCGCGGCGGGAAGTTATCACACCGTGGCCTTGAAGAGCGACGGGAGCACTGTGGCGTGGGGAGACAACAACTTCGGCCAAACGACCGTGCCCGTGAACGCGCAGAGCGGAGTGATGGCAATTGCGGCGGGAAGTTATCACACCGTGGCCTTGAAGAACGACGGGAGCGTGGTGGCGTGGGGAGACAACAACTTCGGCCAGACGACCGTGCCTGCGGACGCGCAGAGCGGAGTGGTGGCGATTGCGGCGGGACGCGGCCATACCGTGGCTTTGAAGAACAACGGGCGCGTGCTGGCGTGGGGAAGGAACGACGAAGGCCAAACGACGGTGCCGGTGACGGAGCGGAGCGGAGTGGTGGCGATTGCGGTTGGAGATTACAACACCTTGGCGTTGAAGCACGATGGGCGGGTGGTGGTGTGGGGATACGGCGACGTGAACGTGCCCGTGGTGGGGCAGAGTGGGGTGACGGCGATTGCGGCGGGAATTGTTCACAAAGTGGCGTTGAAGAACGACGGGAGCGTGGTGGCTTGGGGATACGGCTTCGAAGGGCAAGCAACGGTGCCCGTGACGGCGCAGAGTGGAGTAACGGCCATTGCGGCGGGCAGTCAGCACACCGTCGCGCTCCTCGGCATCGTGCCGGTTTTGCCCGCTTTGACTTCGACGCGCAGCGGAAACAATTTTGTCCTCACTTGGCCCGCGAACGCGCTTGGGTTCACCTTGCAATCGACGCTTGCTTTGACTCTGCCCGCGACCTGGACGGATGTCACCAACCTGCCCGCGCTGTCCGGCGCGCAATGGACGATCACGAACACCTTCTCCGGCGGTGCGCAGTTTTACCGGCTGCGCAAACCATAGCTTGAAAGACCAACGCGAAGCTTATGAAGTTCATACCAATTCATCTCGGGCCGGGAACCAGGAGAATTCTCCGACCGTTATTTTCCATCGAACACGGACGCGAAGGCCGGGTGCGCGGGAAGTCGTCTGCGTCTCTCTCAACTCTCAACCCTCAACGCTCAGCCGCCTTCACCCTCGTCGAACTGCTCGTGGTCATCGCCATCATCGCGGTGCTGGCGGCGTTGCTGTTGCCCGCGCTGGCCAGCGCCAAGGCCAGCGCGCACCGTGTCGAGTGCCTCTCTCGCCAGAAGCAATGGGCGCTGGCCTTTCACGCCTACGCGGACGACACCGACGGCTGGCTGCCGCGCGAGGGCATCCTCACCAACGGCGAGGTCTATTGGAACAACTGGTCGCAGGTGCAAAACGCCGCGAGCAAAGATGTGTGGTACAACGCCCTGGCCAGCCATCTGTCCGTGCGGCCCGCCTCCAGTTACGCGCTGCCGGCCTCGCGCAAGGCGTTCTATGAGCGCAACAGTTTCTTTCATTGTCCCAGCACGCCTTTTCCCAAGGCCACGGCCAGTCCGGGCTATCAAATTGCGATCTTTTCCATCGCCATGAACTCGCAACTCGTCGATCCGCCCAACGTGCCCGCGGTCAAATTTGATCGCATCCAACACCCTTCGCACACGGTGCTCCTGCTCGACAATTTGCTGGAGGGGGAAAAGCCGGTCGTGCCTCAGCAGGCCAATGACAACCTCGGCCAGCCGGCGGCCTACGCGAACCGCTTCGCCGGACGGCGTCATGGACGCGCCGGCATCATGGCCTTTGCGGACGGACGCGCGGAGGCGGTCGCCGGCGACAAGGTGGTGGTGACCGATGGCATCAACGCCGGCTGGGCCATTCTTCCACCCAAGGAGATTTTCTGGGAAACGGAATGACCACCCCGGCGGCACGAAAAATTTGTACGCAGTGCGGCGCGGAAGTTTCCCTCACCGCGCTGTGGGGACTGTGCGCGAAGTGTCTCTACGACGGGGCGAGCAAACTTTCGGAGGCCGAAGAGGTGTTCGGCGCGCGGAGCCGGCGCTTTGGTGATTACGAACTCGGGGAGGCGCTTGGCCGGGGCGGCATGGGCGTGGTCTATGCCGCAGTGCAGGTGAGTCTGCGGCGGCCGGTGGCGTTGAAGATGATCCTCGGTTCGGAAGCGTCGTCGCCCATCGCGCTCCAGCGTTTTTCCCTCGAAGCCGAGGCGGTGGCCAAGCTGGATCATCCGAACATTGTCCCGATCTACGAGGTCGGCGAACTGGAAGGCCAGCCCTTCCTGAGCATGAAGCTCATCGCCGGGAAAAATCTGCGCGCGAAAATCGCCGAGGGCGATCTGTGCCTGACGCCCCGGGGCGCCGGCACGAGCAAGACGGATCTGCGCGAGCGCGCGCTGGTCATCGCGCGGGTCATGGCCGCGATTTCGCGGGCCGTGCACCACGCGCACCAGCACGGCGTGCTGCACCGCGATCTGAAACCGGCCAACATTCTCATGGACCTCGAGGGCCAGCCGCACCTGACCGATTTCGGCCTGGCCAAGATGCTTGATCCTGAAGCCGACGGGACGCCCCGCGCGCGGCTCACCCTTTCCGGCACCGCCATCGGGACGCCCAGCTACATGTCGCCGGAGCAGGCGGCGGGGCGGCGGCTCACCGCCGCTTCGGACACCTACAGCCTGGGCGCGATTCTTTACGAAATGCTGGCGGGCGAACCGCCGTTCCAGGCCGGCACCCTCCTCGAAACCTTGCGCCTCGTCGCGGAGCAGGAACCCAAACATCCCAACCTGAAAAATCCGCGCATCGACAAAGACCTCGACACGATTTGCATCAAGTGCCTGGAAAAAAATTCGGCCACGCGCTATCCGACCGCCGAGGCGCTGGCCGAAGATTTAGAGCGCTGGCTGCGGCAGGAGCCGATTCACGCGCGGCCCGCCAGTGCCGGCCTGCGGGTGCGGCGCTGGGTGGCGCGCAACCGACTGGGCACGGCGCTCATCGTGAGCCTTTGCACCGGACTCGCTGTCGCGCTCGTGCTCCTGCAACAGTCCCTCGCCCGCCAGAAGAAACTTGATCTGCACCGCGCCAATAGCGTCCAGCGTTTCAGCCGCGAGGTGGAAGAAATGTGGAAGGACCGCGCGCGGCAGTTTGTTTTGATTCACTCGTCGGACCTCGCGGAACTCGCCGACCTGCCGCCGCGCCAGGCGGATGCGCTCACGACACGGCTGACCTTGGGCATCAGCATCAATTCCGAACCGATCGGCCAGGCGATGCAGTTTGCGCCGTTCCTGGCCGCGCTGGAGCAACGGATGGAAAAAGCATTGCAGTGTCCGGTGCTCATCGATCTGCGGCTGGCCAAGTCGGAAGCGAACTCGGTCCGCGACGCGAGCGAAGGCGGCCTGGATGTGCAGCGCATGGGAGCGTTTCTTTACGTCTTGTCGAAGCAGACCACGCCCGGACTCGAACCCGTCGTCCGCGAGCGCAGCCGAAGGGAGGCCGTCATTTTCGCCAGCAATAATTCGGGCGTGACCAGTCTCGTTCAGGTGGCGGGCCAGCGCGTGGCCCTGGGGCAGACCAACTCGACGATTAGTTTTTGGGCGAGAGTTCACCTCCTGCGAGCCGGAGTTCGGGCGAGCGATCTCCGATCCCTCACTCATCTGTCCAGCGTTCCACAAGCCCGCGACGAAGACCCTTCACGGCCCAAGGGGAGCGAGGATCGAGATTCGGAAATTCGGGCGCACAAGCGAGTGATCGAGGAGGTCTCCCAGGGCCGCGCCGATGTGGGCGCCGCGCCGCGCCGGAACTTTGAGATCAACCGTTACCGCCGCGGCGGGTTGGTTGAACTCTGCTCCTATCCGGTCACATCGGATGTGTACGTCGCCCGGCCCGATCTCGATCCAGAAGTGGTCCGTGCGCTGCGGGAAAGTCTCGTCTCCTTTCAAAACGAGGAAGAGGCGAAACTTCTGCTCCAACTGAACGACAACGTCGTCATCAAGGGCTTTGAGCCGGTCACGGATGACAGCTTCAACGACCTTCGATCTGCGATGGCCAACGAAGTCGCGGAATTCGCCCGCGGCGCGCGGAATGAAAAGACCGCGCCGACGCGGGCAAAGGCGCGTTGAGAATCACGGGTTTCATGGTGCATGGGGCAACCAACCTGGCCCCGCATCCACTGTCCATTGGCCGAAAGGACGGAACGCGGCGCGGCTAAAAATATTTATTCTGTGACATTCCTTCCGCGTTCCTTTTGGAACAACGTGATGGAACTTACCCACGAGATGCTTATGAAAAAGACGACGAGAACATTCTGTCGGTGCGTCTTCGCCGGTCTGCTGCTTGGCTCCGGCGTCGCGCACGCTGCGGTGACCGAGGCCTGGCTCCAGCGCTACCATTCCCCGGCGAACGGCGACGACCGCGCGCAGGCGGTGGCGGTGGACGGGAGCGGCCATGTGGTCGTGACCGGGCATTCCCAAAACTTCAGCGGCAACGCCGACTACTACACGGCCAGATACGCGGCGACCAACGGGGCGCTGCTCTGGGAGCGGCACTACGATGCCCCGGCGAACCGCGATGACCGGGCGCAGGCGCTGGCGTTGGACGGCGGCGGCAACGTGATCGTGACGGGAAGTTCCGACAACAGCAGCGGCAACACTGACATCCATACGGTGAAGTACGCGGCGGCCACCGGCGCGTGGCTTTGGGAGCGACGCTACAACGGCCCGGCGGGCGGCGACGATTTCGCGACGGCCGTGGCGGTGGATGCGAACGGCAACGTGGTCGTGACCGGCAGTTCCCAAAACTTCATTGGCGATGCGGACTATTACACGGCGAAGTATGCGGGGGCCAATGGCGCGCTGCTTTGGGAGCGGCGCTCCAGCGGCCCGGCGGGCGGCAACCATTTCGCGACGGCGCTGGCGCTGGATGGCAGCGGCAACGTGCTGGTGACGGGGCAATCTTGGAACGGAACCAATGATGATTTCTACACCGTGAAGTATGCGGCGGCGGACGGTGCGCTCCTCTGGGAGCAACGGTTCATCGGCCCGGCGAACCGCGACGATCTCGCTCGCGCCGTGGTCGTGGACGGGAACGGCAACGTGCTGGTGACGGGCGCTTCCCACAACGGAACCAACTACGACAGCTACACTGCCAAATACGCGGCGGCCACCGGCGCGCTGCTTTGGGATCAACGCTTCAACGGGGCGGCGAACCGTGACGATTTCGCGCGGGCGATGGCGGTGGACGGAGAGGGGAATGTGCTGGTGACGGGCTATTCCAACAACGAAACCAATTCCGACTACTACACGGCGAGGTATGCCGCGACCAATGGCGTGCTGCTCTGGGAGCAACGCTACAACGGCCCGGCGAGCGGCGATGACGAAGCCGTGGCGGTGACGGTGGACGGCAGCGGCAGCGTTTATGTCACCGGTTCTTCCGCCGGCAGCAACGGCGCTCCGGTGTATGCCACGGTGGGTTACGACCGGAATGGGAACGAACGGTGGGTCGCCCGTTACGATGGCGGCACTCTCGGCAATCCTGGCAGCGAGGCGAGCGCCATCGCGTTGGACAATGCCCGCCATGTTTATGTCACCGGTTCATCAGGGAATGATTTTGCGACGATCCAGTACGTGCAAACGGTGGTCGCGGGGCCGCCCATCATCATCGCACAACCGGACGGAAGGACCGTGCGGCCCGGCACTAACGTCAGCCTTTCGGTCGGCGTGTTTGGCACGGAGCCTTTCACCTATCGCTGGCAACGCGACGGTACGAACCTCGCGGACGTAGGACGGATCAGCGGCACGGCGGGATCGGTCTTGAACATCGCGAACTCCATCGAGAGTGATTCCGGACTTTATTCCGTCGTGGTCTTGAACGACTTCGGCACGGCCACCAGTTCCAACGCCACGATCACGGTCAGTGATCTGGATCATTTCTCGTGGGCGTTCAGTCCTCCGCTGCAACTCGTGAACGAACCCTTTGCGGTGACGATTGCGGCCAGGGATGCCTCGAACAATCTCGCCACCAATTACACCGGGCCGGCGGCGTTGAGCGCGTCGGCGCCAGACGGTGTGATCTCTGGATCCATTCTCGCTGCGACCAACCACAGTGGTGTCTCCTCTGGCAACTACACGCTCGGCTACTCGTTCACGCCGGATCGGAATATCACGGTCACGGCCGTGCGGCATTACTTCGGCACCAAGGTGTCGATCTGGACGGACGAGGGCGCGCTGTTGTTGGACCAACTCGTGGTGAGCGTGCCGGGCACCTGGGTCGAGACGCCGGTGGCCACGCCCCTCCTGCTGGTCGCCGGCTCCCGCTACCGGGTGGCCAGCCAGACCGGGGGCGGCGTCTATTTCTGGCGGAACGATGGTGGGCCAAACTTCCCGGATGGAACGATCGACAGCAGTTTCGTCAGTTTTGGCAACACCTTCCCCACGTTCGCCGATTCAGTCCGATGGTGGCTCGTTGATCTGCGCTACAACGTTTCGTCATCAGTGGCGATGTTCCCGACGAACTCCGGCAACTTCACCAATGGCATCTGGTCGGGCCTGGTCACGGTGCCACAGGCCGCCACCAATCTTTCTTTGCAAGCCGACGACGTCACCGGCCGCTCCGGTTTCAGCCAGCCCATTCAGGTCATCTCGCTGGGCCAACCGCCGATCATTCTGACCCAGCCCGCGAGCCAGACGGCAGTGACGGGAGCGGTGGTGAATCTCTCGGTGTCGGTCTATGGCGCTCCGCCGCTTTTCTGGCAGTGGCGCTTCCAGGGCACGAATCTGCCGGGCGCGACGAATGCAACTTTGATCCTGACCGGAGTGACCGCCAGCCAGTCCGGCGACTACAGCGTGACGGTGACGAATCTCTTCGGCACGGCCACCAGTTCTAACGCCTTGCTGTCGGTGTTCGATGTACCGCCGTTCTTTGACGACTTCGAGCCGGGCATTGACTCGCAGCAATGGTCGGCCTTCAGCCCCACCGTGCTGGCGACCAACTACGGCGACAGCGTTTCTGGTGTGAACGCGTTGTGGTTTGGCGGCGATGGATCGCGTTTTGCGCAAACCCGTCCTATCAACACGGTGGCCGGAGGCGTCGTGGATTTTCATCTTATCCTGTCCAACGGTGAAGAGGCTTTCTGGGAAGTGGTGGATTTGCCCCTGGAGGGCGTCGTGCTGGAGTACTCGATCACGGGCGGCACAAACTGGATTGAGTTCGGGCGCTACGACACGGCTTTCTATTTCTCATGGAAGCATGTGGTGGCGAGCATCCCGACCGCCGCCCGAACAGCCAGCACGCTGTTTCGCTGGCGGCAGCTTTCTAACAGCGGCCCGTTCTCCGACCACTGGGCGCTGGATGACGTGGCCGTGATTATCGGCCCGCAGACGGGTCCCGCCATCAGTTTTGTGTGGTCGAACATCCCTTCTCCGCAGATCACGAACCTGCCCTTCTTTGTGACCCTGCAAATGCGGAACTCCTCCGACCAGATCATCACCAGCTTCTCCGGCACCGTGGCCTTGAGCGGAGTGGCGGGCGGTGCGGTTCCAATAACCCCGGCGCTCTCCGGCAACTTTACCAACGGCGTCTGGTCCG
>JANNGC010000151.1:0-3255 GCA_031380445.1 Pedosphaera sp. | reverse complement strand
TGGGCGTCGGCCGCGTGCTCGTCGTGATAGACCCCGCGCGCGTTCGACCTCCGCATCTACTCGGTGCTGCCCGGCAAGCTAGATGCCTTCCGCAATCGCTGGCGCGACTTCGCTGTACCAATCTACGAGCGCCACGGGTTGCACAGCGTAGGCTGGTGGGTCGCGGAGAAGAAGGACGCCGACGGGACCGATCAAGTCGTCTGCCTGCTGGCGGGCGAAAGCATCCCGGCGATTCTGAGTTCCATCGGTGAGTTCCATAAAGATGCCGACTGGATCCGCGTCGAGAAGGAGACCGAGACCGCCGGAAAACTCCGTTCCGGAGTCACCGCCTACAAACTCACACCAACGGACTTCTCCGCGTTCAAATGAAAACTATAATCGTCCTGCTGAGTTTGCTGGTGAAACTCAGCACCGATTAGTCCAAGCCAATACGAACCATGAACACATCATCCTCACTCACTCGTCGTGACTTCACTAAAACCACTTTGCTCGCCGGGGCCGCGCTGGCCTCGGGCGCGGTCGGTACATTCGCGGCGGACGCGCCGGCGAGGCGTATTCGCACCGGACTGATCGGCTGCGGCAGTGTCTCAAATCAATACCTGCCGCAACTGACCCAATGTCCGTTCGTCGAATTTGTCAGCGTGTGCGACATCCGGCCGGAGCGCGCCAAGCGCCAGGCGGAGCGGTTCAAGGTCGCGCATCATTACCCAAACATTGAAGCCATGCTGGCGGGCGAGCCGTTCGATTTTCTCGTCGATACCACCGACATGCAACAACACGAGGCCATCAATCGTCGCGCACTGGAAGCCGGCAAGCATGTCTGGAGCGAGAAGCCGATTGCCAACTCGCTCGCCGCCGGTCAGAAGCTGCTGCAACTCGCCTTGAAGAAGAAGCTGCGGCTGTGGGGCGCGCCCATCACGGTGCAGAGTCCGCAGTTCGCTTTCATGGCGAAACAACTCGCGGCGGGCAAACTCGGTCGCGTCGCGGCGGCGCACGCGGATTACGGACACGAAGGCCCGAACTGGTCCGCGTTCTTCTACGAGAAGGGCGGCGGGAGTTTGCCCGACCTCGCGGTTTACAATCTCACCACCCTCACCGGACTGCTCGGCCCGGTGCAGCGGGTCAGCGCCATGTTGAGCATCGTCACACCGGAGCGCGACATCCGCGAGAAGGGCCGGATCAAGGTGACCGAGGAGGACAACGCCATGGTGTTGCTCGATCATGGGAAGGGGATCATTTCGCATGTGCAGTCCGGGTTTAATTACTTCAACCCGCACGGCCACGACGGCAGCAAGGAAACGCGCCACACCATCAGCATCGTCGGTTCGGCCGGGTTCATGGGCCTGGTCGGCTACGACTGGGCACCGCTCGGCGTGGACTTCGCGACGCACGACCAGCCGAAGTTGGAACGGCACGTCACGGACGCGCAGGGCTATGTCTGGCAGCAGGGCGCGGCACTCGCGGCGGAGTGCCTGGTCACCGGCAAGGAACTGCTCGCGACGCCGGAGCACGCGCTGCACGTTTTGGAAATCATCACGGCGGCGCGCGAGTCATCGGCCAATGGCCGGCGCATCACGCTCGACTCGACCTTCAAGTGGCCGGTCGTGAGTTGAGCAGTCGAGAAATGAAACGCTTTGCTCCAACCAGCCCGCTTCTGATTTGCGCTGCGGCCCGTGCAGACCTGTCACCTGGCAACTTGATTGAATCAGTCCGGTGACCTTGCTATCCAACTTGCGAAAACACCTATGCCACTCTTTCGCCAGCTCATGCTTCGTGTCCTGCCTTTGATCGGCTGGCTCGTTTTGCCGGTCGCTTTGCGGGCGGCGGATGCGGCCTTCTTTCGGGGCGTAAATCTGAATGGCCCGGCGCTGGAGATCGACGGGCGCCCGTGGGAGGGCACCAACGCCACCAACGTCGTCATCAGCGGAAAGAAGTTTGAGAACCAGGCCGTGGCGCTCAAGCCGGCCACCGATCCGAATCGCGCGCGGATGATTCGCAGCAGCGTCTGGGGCGACAAGGTGAGCGTGGAACTGACCAACGTGCCCGAGGGCGCGTATCAGATTTTTCTCTACGTCTGGGAGGACACCATCAACGAGCAGTTCGACTTGCTGGTGAACGACAAGGCGGTGCTGGAGAAGTTCAACAGCGGCACGGCGGGCGTGTGGAAGAAACTCGGCCCGTGGAAGGCCGAGAGCATGCAGGGCAAATTGAAAATCTCCGCGCGCGCGTCCAGCCACGGCGCGGCGAATCTCTCGGGACTCGAGGTGTGGTCGGGCGATGGCGCGATTCCGGCGGTGGCGGGCGCGCAGTTCGTCACCGCGCTCACGCCGGAGCATACGGAGTTTTTCGAACGCAAAATCCGGCCCGTGTTTGTCGAGCATTGCTACGAATGCCACAGCGCGGGCGCGAAGAAGATCAAGGGCGGCCTCGTGCTCGATTCACGCGCGGGCGTCATCAAGGGCGGCGATACGGGTGCGGCCATCACGCCCGGTGATCCTGAAGCCAGTTTGTTGATTCAGGCGATTCGCCACACCGACGCCGAGCTCGCGATGCCGAAGAAGAAACTTCCGGCATCGGTCATCGCGGATTTGGAAGCGTGGGTGAAGATGGGCGCGCCCGATCCGCGCACCGAGGACACGGTGGCGACCGCGCAGGCGAAGACAGCGATTGACTGGAACAAGGCGCGCGAGTGGTGGTCGTTCCGTCCGCTTGTTGCACCGCCCGTTCCGGTGGTGAAACAGAAGCGTTGGCCCGCGAACGATCTCGACCGCTTCATCCTCGCTCGCTTGGAGAAGGAGAATCTCCAGCCTGCCGCCGATGCGGAGAAGCGCGTGATCATCCGTCGCGCCACGTTCGACTTGATCGGCCTGCCGCCCACGCCGGAGGAAGTGGATGCGTTCTTGAAGGACAAATCCGCGAAAGCCTTCGCCAAGGTCGTGGACCGCCTGCTCGCCTCGCCGCACTACGGCGAACGCTGGGGCCGTTACTGGCTCGACGTGGTGCGTTACGCGGACACGGCGGGCGACAACTCCGACTTTCCCATCCCGCAGATGCACCGCTATCGCGACTGGGTCATTCGCGCCTTCAACCGCGATCTGCCTTACGACCAGTTCGTGCGCGAGCAGCTTGCTGGCGATTTGCTCCCCGGCGCGACCACGCCGGAGACGCACGAGCGCCTCATCGCCACCGGCTATCTCGCGAACGCCCGGCGCTTCGGCTCGCGCGTCGAGGATTATCCCCAGCATCTCACCATCG
>JANNGC010000547.1:0-12547 GCA_031380445.1 Pedosphaera sp. | reverse complement strand
CCTGGCGCGTCCGGCCTGCGTTCAGAGTTCAAGGTTCAAAGTTCAAAGTTCCGTTTCAGAGCGCCCGCCATTTTACTTTGGGCGCTCTGAAACGGAACTATGAACTTTGAACCTTGAACCTTGAACTCTGAACTCTGAACTCTCAACGCAGGCCGGACGCGCCAGGCGGTTCGTTCAAAGTTCAGAGTTCAAGGTTCAAAGTTCAAGGTTCCCTGCAACCGTCGCCGCCAAAGAAAGCGGGAGGCGAGTCACCCCGCCTCCCGCCGCTTCCCCTTCTGATCTCGGAGCGGCCTAAGTGCGTAAGCCACTCCGAAGCTGCTCCGGCTTTTAGTCGCCGGAAATGGTGGTCGCGCGCGCCGCGAGTTTTTGCTCCGCCGCCGCCGCGTTTTCCGCGGCGGTGCGGCTGGTGCGCTGGAAGGTGTTGAGCACGGCGCCGAAGGCCTGTTGCGCGGCGGTGAATTCCTCCACCGAGCTGTGGAGCACGAAGTCCACGGTGCCGCCGGGCACGGGCAGCGCGGCCACGCGGCAGCGCCGGGGATGGCCCAGCAGGGCATAGGCAAAATCTGCGGCGCGACCGGCGGCATCGCCGCTGAAAATTTCCAGCTCGGCCAGCGGGCGGGCTTCGCCGAGGTCCGGCGTGGCGTGCCGGCGCAAGGCGTCCGGCGTGGCGGTCACGTCGCGCACGGCGTTGGTGGTGAAGCGGAAGGCGAGGCTGACGGTGCCGGTGGGCGCGGAGAACTGGAGGCGCGCGTTCGGCGCGTCGAGCTGCACCGGCCAGTCGCGGCCGGGCGGGACCACGGTGTAGGTGTGGCCGTCGCGGCTGAGTTCGAGGAAATGCAGCGTGCCCATTTCCGGCGGCGTGCTGATGCGGGTGCGCACGGCGAGGGATTGCCCGGACGCGGCACTCAGCACAGTGAGGAACAGGAGGAGCGCGAGTCTCATGGCAGAATTTCGTTCGGGTTCACGATGTCGGTGGTGCCGGGGCGGACCATGGCCCACGCGCCGCGGATGAGCACGCGCACGGAGGGTGTGCCGGGCGGAATTTTCGCCGGGTCGCGGAAGTTCAGGTCGAAGGCCCAGTCGCGGACGGGCGGATTGTAGATGCCGAGGGAGGACCCCGTGCCTTGCCACAGGCCGGTGGCGATCTGGCTGGGGAACATCACGACCATGGAGCCGTTGTAGGTGAAGTTGATGTTGTTCCAGTCCTCGAGGAAGCGCGGGAAGTTTTCCACGCCGCCGCTGTACTGGCCGGTGGTCGTCTCGACGATGCCGGCGAGGATGGCGGCGTTGATGGTGGTGGGGATGGCGATCCGGCTGGAAAAGGCCCCGCTGCCGTGGGCCGCGGTGCCCAAAGGCCAGTTCTGGGAAAGAATGGTGATGGCGTCGCCCATGAGCGCGGCGGGCTTGGTGTTCAAGGTGTTGTGGTTGCCCAGGTTCATGGCCATGGCCGAGGTGTCGCGCACGTTGTAATGGCCGCGCACATACAACGGTTCGGGCGTGACCACGGTCAGTCCCGAGGGGGGCAGCAGCGCGCCGTTGTGGACGACCACGCCGGGTTGGTTGCCGCTGGAGGTGGAGACGGAGCGCTGGTCATCCACATGGATGATGGTCACGTCGCGGGAGGAGGTGCCGAGGCGGTAGGGGAGGGTGTTGTTGGTGCTGTTGTTCCAGTTCACGAGATAGCCCACGTCAATCTGGACGGTCTGCACGGTCCTGGCCTCGCGGCGGTTGTAGAGCGTGCTGGTGGTGAGCCAGCGCTGGATGGGGGGCACGGTGGTGAGGTTCACGCTGGTGGCTTTGTTGTTCACCAGGCCGCTGGTGATGGTGGTGCCGCCGTCGGCCACGGTGACGATCAAGTCGGCCTTGTTGTAGAGGCGCTGCGCGCCGAGCGGTGAGGTGACCGCTTCACCGACGGGCGGAACCTCGATGACTTTGCGCACGGCGGCGGGCGTGTTGTCGGTGCCGATGGGGAGGTTGAGCGAGCTGACGCCGCTGTCCTTTTCCGCGCCGTCAAAGACGATGGTGCCGGCGGTTCGGGTCAAGGGATCGCCGGGCTTCTTGGTGTTGAGGATGTCGCTGGCGGCCGTGACGTCGTCATTGAAGGTCAGCGTGGCCTGGGGCTGGAGGTAAATTTTTTGGTTGGAATGCACGGGGCCGGTGATGGTCATGACGGGGCCGGGGTTAATCTCCAGGTCAATGTTGTAGAAGATGGCGAATTGAAAGAGCGGGATGGTGGCGGTCTCGACGTCCTGCCAGACGCCGGCCGTCATGTTGAAGCGGCTGGTGGTGTCGCGCGCGTTCGAGATGACGCGGAAGACGCTGGAGTAGCCGTAGAGGCCGCGATACTGCGCGGTGAGCACGCGGAACTCGGTGGGCGGGATATACTCGACCCAGGTGCGGTTGGCGGTGCCGGCACCGTTGTTGAACTGGTAGTTGCCCCAGAGGGCGTTTTCCGAGGCGAGCGGATACTTGAGCTTGTAGCTGTCCACGTTGTTGCGCACGGGGAGGTCGCCGTTCACCTGGTAGTCGTAGGCCATCGCGGCGATGACCTTCTCGGTGGCCGCCTCGGCGGCCGCCACGGTTTTGAAGTATTCGTTGTTGCGCCCGGAGAGGGTGATGTTGGTCGAGGTCCAGCTCAGGACGCCGCCGAGGATGAGCAGGGTGCAGGCCGAGAGCACCATGACCATGAGCAGCGTGCTCGCACGCTGGCCGGGCCGGGAGGAAAGACGGGTTTTCATAAATCAAAGCAAGGTGCGGCGGGTGAATTTGGCGCTGAGCTTGTAGTAGTCGTAGTAGTTGCCCGGCCCCACCGGGGTCTTGGGGTATTGAATCTGGTAGAAGTTCAGATCCATGGCGATGACACGGTTGTTGTAGCTGTTCGAGAGGAGCCGCCCGGCAAAGTCCTCGCAGCGGAAGATGGCCTGGTCGGTGCGGTTGCTCACCCAGTTCGCGATGACCAGCGTGGTGGTGGTGCCGTTGGTGGTGCGCTTGAGCCGCTCATCCGCCGAATCCCAGAAGTAGCGGATGTACGAATTGGTATCCACGGTTGGATACACTTGGAGCGCGTTGCCCTCCTGGGCGACGAACGGCCCGGCCTCCGTGAAGCTCGAAATGGTGCCGCTGCCGATCTTGATCGAACGCGCCGCGCGGATCTCGTCCGTGAGCAGGGAGATGGCTTTGCGCGCCTCGTCGCTCGAACCCAGCTTGGGGTTCACATACTGCACCGTGCGCAGCCCGTAGGCGTAGGCGGCCATGGCCCCGCCCACGACCAGCACGGTCGTGACCATGGTCACGAGCAGCTCAATGAGCGTGAAGGCGCGGCGGCGCGCGGTGGCGCGGTGCGAAGGGCGGAAAGTTTTCATTGGTCAGGGGCGCGATAGGTCACCGCTGTGTTCGAGAACACGCCGCGGTTCATGAACCGCCAGGTGGTGACGACGGAGATTTCCTTGAGCGGAGGATTGGTGCTGATCGAGCGGATGCTCACGACGTTCGTGGCATACACGTAGTTCGTGGAGTTGATCGGCACGTCGAGGATGTTGATCTTCGTGGGGAAATTGGTGCCTTGGAGTTCATCCACGCGGGGATTTGCGTATTGGTCCCACTTGGCGGCGCGCGCCTGCTCCAGCGGCTGCGAGGCGAGCGACTGGGCGGCGAGATTGTAGGCCGACCACTCGGCGCTCCGGTGGGTCTGCATAAAACCTGTGACCAAACCCGAGATCATGATCCCCACCACCGCCATCGAAACCAACGCTTCGGTGAGGGTGAGTCCCCTCTGTCTGGCCCTGCTTGCTGGCTTTATTTCCATCGCCCCAATCCCAAGCAGAGAATCTGCCAAATGAGGAAAGACGGCCCTACCCGAATCAGCCGCCATCCCTAGCGACTGTAGGAGTTTAAGAGGAACTCTGTCGGCGTGTCAGAAGCCGAACAATTATAACCGCGATTCTAAAGCAGATTGGCTCGCCGCCAGCACTTCGCGATGCAGCGAACGCCCGTGCGAATCCATCGTCACCACCGCCGGAAAGTTCTCCACCTCGAGTTCCCAGATCGCTTCCGGCGCTCCGAACTCTTCCATGAAGTGGACACCGCGCACCGCTTTCACACACTCGGCCAGCACCTGCGCCGCCCCGCCGATGGCGTGCAAATACACGCAACCAAATTCCTGACACGCCGCCAAAGTTCTGTCCCCCATGCCGCCTTTGCCGATCACGCCGCGCAAACCAAACTTCCCAATCACGTCCGCCTGATACGGCTCCTCACGAATCGAAGTCGTCGGGCCTGCCGCCGTGACCTTCCACGCGCCCGCGTCATCCTTCATCACTACGGGGCCGCAGTGGTAGAGGATGCCGTCGCGCAAATTAACTTCCGGCGGCAGCACGCCGCCTTCGTGGAGATACTTGTGCACGGCGTCGCGCCCCGTGAAGACAATGCCGGTGATGCCCACCTCGTCGCCCACTTTGAGCGCGCGGATTTTTTCTTCGGTGAAGGGGAAGGAGAGGGGGATCATAAATTCAATTGGCGGAAAGGTTTTCGTACACGTCGCGGCGGTGTCCCACAGCAATCAGATGCAAAATGTTCTTCGCGAGGTCGAACTGGTAAATGATGCGGTAGTCCCCGACCCGGAGCCGGAATGCTTCCACGCCCTGCATTCGTGTGTGTGGATAACTCCCCAGCCGCCGTCCCAAGTCATCAATCTTTGATTCGATCTGGCGTTGCAGGCCGGGAGGAAAGCTGCAGAAACGCTTGTCGAAGCGTTGTGAAAAAACCTGCGTCGCCGCCCCCGTGGTCATGGCTGGCGCGTCCGGCCCCGGCCCTCTTGAATCTCTTGGATGCCCTGCTCGATCTCCGCGCGAAAGTCCTCACGCAAGGTCAGCCGGTCTTCGAGCAGATTCTCCAGCCACTCGCTCAGAGCCTTCTGCTCCTGCGCGCTCAACTCCAGAACGCTGGCCTCGATTTGCTGCAACTTGCTCATGCGCTATCAATACTCTCTCTCGCTGGTCTCAACAATCAGTAAAGCCACTTCGCAATCTGCTGCTCCCCGTCTAACTCCACCCCCTGCCGCCGATACGCCCAGCACATGTAGCTGATGCTCACGAAGAACGACGCGGGCACGCGGTTCGCCGCGCAGATTTTCACCCCGAGCAACGTCGTCTTGCCGCCGAAGCCCATCGGGCCGATGCCTAGCTCGTTCGCCGTCTTCAAAATGTCCTGCTCCAGCGCGTCCAAGTCCGGCATGGGATTGCGGTCGGTCAAAAAGCGCAGCAGCTCCTTCTTGGAATACTCATACCCCGTGGCGCGGTCGCCGCCGATGCACACGCCGAGCACGCCGGGGCCGCAGCCTTTGCCCTGCGCTTGCAGCACCGCGTCGAGAATCACCTTCCGGCAGCCGTCGAGGTCGCGGTTCGCGTGCAGCTTTTCGTTCGGGAGCGAATACTGCGCGCCCACGTTCTCGCAACCGCCGCCCTTCAGCACCAGCCGCACCCACACTTCCGCCGAGCGATGCTGATGAAAGTGCAACGCCGGTGCGCCCGGCCCGAGATTCGTCCCGTCATTTTTTCCCGTGAGCGAATCCACCGAGTTCTGCCGCAGAAAACCTTTCTTCGTCGCCAGCTTCACGGCTTCGCGCGCCGTTTCCTCGAAGGTGATTTGATCAAACCCCACCGGACAATCCACGTAGAAGAGCACGCTGCCCGTGTCCTGGCAGATGGGCTGCGACTTCTGCTTCGCCAGCTCGATGTTGCGCTCGATGATCTTCATCGCCGACTCGGCGATGGTGTTTTTCTTCTCCGCTTCGAGCGCGCGCGTGATGGCCTGATGCACGTCCTCGGGAATTTCCGCAGACGTGCGGCGAATGAGTTCCACCAATGAATCGAGCAAAGCAGCCATGTGCGGCGAAACTATTGGAGCGCGGGAGAGAGTGTCAACGAGCGCGGCGGAGGGCGGGGGAACTTTGAACCTTGAACTGTTGAACTCTGAACTTTGAACGGGGAGGCGTCGGTCGTTCGGGAACTTCCGCGTTCAAAGTTCAACTGTTCAGAGTTCAAAGTTCAAAGTTCCGCCTTCCCCCTTTCAGCCTTTCAGCTTTTCAGCTTTTCAGCTTTTCCCTTCCCGTTAGTCTCCGCGCCACATGAATCAGACCGTTCCGCGCCTTTCCAAACTGCCCTTCCTCATCGGGGATGTTCTCCTCATCGCCGCCGCGATTTACGTCGCGCAATTCGGCCACTTCCTCGGTGTGTGGCAATACGTGGCCATCATCGGCGCACTTGCGTTCGGCGCGTGGCTCTTCGCGTGGCCCTTCGTGCTCGAATTCCGCGCCGCCACGAAAATCGCCGAAGCCTCCGCGCTCGATGACGTGACCGCGAAGATTCAAGACCTCGACAAAGTCACCAGCAGCATCGCCAGCGCGATTCTCGAATGGCAGACCCTCCAGCAAAGCTCCACGCAGTTCGTCACCTCCGCCCAGCACATCGCCGAGCAGATGACCGACGAGGCGCGGCGCTTCGGCGAGTTGATGAGCAAGCTGCACGAGAACGAAAAGAATCATCTCCGCCTCGAAGTGGAAAAGCTCCGCCGCGCCGAGGGCGACTGGCTCGGCGTGACCGTGCGGATGCTCGACCACGTCCACGCGCTGCATCAGGCGGGGCTGCGTTCCGGCCAGAAGAATGTCATCGAGCAGCTCGGCAGTTTCCAAAACGCCTGCCGCGAAACCGCACGCCGACTCGGCGTGCTGCCCGTGCTGCCCGAGGCGGGCGTGCCTTTTGATGTGGAGCGGCACCAGTTGCTGGAAGGCGCGAAGCCCGCGCCCGGCGCGCTCGTCGGCGACATCCTCGCGCCCGGCTACACGTTCCAAGGCCAGGTCATCCGCCTGCCCGTCGTCGCCGTGCGCGAAGTGAAAGAGGAGAAGCCGAAGGCGGAGGACGCGCAACTGTCGTTTGATCAGGCGGGGAGTTAGGCCTTTCACGCATGTTCGCCATTCAGCTACTACCTCCATCCTGTCACGACGGTGATGGAGCGCGTCTTGGTCGGATCACCATTGGCAGGTTCACCGAGATTTTCGGTTGCCACCCTCCGCGTGGTCAGTCAGTTCGCAGTATGGCTGCGCAGTGGCGCGCGCAGCTTCGCCGGCTCGTCGCGGGTGAGCAGCCAGCGGTCGCGCTTGTCACCGGAGCGCCCGCATGGATCGTGTATCGCATCGGCAAGCGCTGCTACATCCAGCAGCGCTACTTCTTCACGCGAGCGCCTCGTGAGATTGGACCGCGGGAGACGCATGACGAGGATGGACAGCGGATCAGCGAGTGGAGCACCTCGATCGAAGATATTGCACGCTTCATCACGCCAAGGCCTAACTTGGGTCGTAGGCCTAATCCGCAATGCCAACATCGCGACGCACCAAATGGATAATCAGGTCGGTTGTCGCCGTGATTGGGATTACAATTGCCTGTTTCGCGTACAGCTTTTTTACCGCTTGGCACAGGTTTACCCGTGAAGAGCGAATTTGCGGCGCATTCCATCCGGTCATTCGCGCGCTCGAAGACTTTCGAGAGAAGACCGGTTTGCCCCCGACCAATCTCACGCAGTTGATTCCTGATTACCTCCAGAAGATTCCCACCGCGCCGGTTGCAGATTCCATTGAGTATCGAGTTCTCGCGGATGGAACCAATTGGCAGCTTTCAGTGCGCAGCCAAGTCAGAGGCGCTCCTGAACTTTACGTGCAGCGATTGTATCGAGACTACTCAGCGGAGGATCAACGGCAGAGCGTCACAGGATTTCATGGATGGTTGGTGTTCACAGACAAATGAAGCTCTGCGAGTGGTTAGCCCCGGCCTACTTCAACTTAAACCCGCCCTGAAACACCACCTCGGCCACGGTCACGCCGAGGAAGGCCAGGCTCACCACCGCGTTCAGCTTGAAGAACGCGTTCTGCACCCAGTTCAGGCTGCGCCGCCGCGCGATCCAGTGCTCCAACATCAGGCACGCCACAATCACCATCCACCCCACGATGAACGCGATGCGGAACCGGCACAGCAACCCGAACGCAAGCAGCAGCGCGCAGGTGATCATGTGCGAGAGGAACGCCGCGCGCAGGGCGTTGAGCGGCCCCCACGCCACGACCAGCGAGTGCAGCCCGTGCCGCCGGTCGAACTCGTAATCTTGCAGCGCGTAAATGATGTCGAAGCCGATGAGCCAGAAGACCACCGCCAGCGCCAGCACGATGGGTATCAGCCCGGTGAAGATTTGCCCCGCCCACGCGCGGGCCACTTCCTCCGCCGCGCCCGTCGCTTCGTGCGGCACGAACCCAAATTCCCCGCGCACCGCCAGCCACGCGCCGATGGGCGCCAGCGCCAGCGCCACGCCGAGGAAGACGTGCGTGTAATCCGTGAACCGTTTCGTGAACGAGTAGAAGCACACCACGACCAGCGCGACCGGCGAGAGGTAGAAACAAATCGGATTCAGGAAGTAACTCGCCGCAATCAGTCCCACCGCGCTCACCGCCCACAGCGTCCACGCGCCCGCCAGCGAAATTTTCCCCGCCGGTAGATGCCGCTGCGCCGTGCGCGGATTCAGCGCATCGAACTTGCGGTCCACAATGCGATTGAACGCCATCGCACACGTCCGCGCGCAAACCATCGCGGCGAGAATCAGCCCGAACACGCGCCAACCCGGCCACCCGCGATTGTCCCGCGCCGCCACGACCATCGCCGCCAGCGCGAAGGGCAGCGCGAAGACGGTGTGCGAGAGTTTTACGAACTCGGACCAGTTGCGGAGGGTGGTGAACATTGGGTTGGGGAAACTTTGAACTTTGAACTTTGAACTCTGAACTTTGAACGGGGAGGCGTCAGGAGTTTGGACGCGTTGGGGGTTGATTGGGTTTGCGCTGGCTCGTCGTGCGGTTGCGTTGGGCGGTTTGGATGCTGGCTTTGAAGATGCGGATTAACTCTTCAACTTCGGAAAGCAGAACAGCCAGTTGCGGATCGCCTTTGCGCCACTGCTTACGCTCGATGAGCCGCGCCCAGCGGCGCGTCTCTCGCAGTTCCTTCAAGCACAGTTTCAGCTTGTGGATGAAATCATCCGCCGACTCCGGCTCCTGCGCCTCGCCATGATTGCCATAGGGCGAAGTGCCCGAGCGCAGAATCTGTCCGGCAATGTGATTGCCTGCGCGTGTGTTCGGCAGGCCCTCCGAGATGTCGATGACCGCGACCGCAAAGTTCAGCAGCCGTTCTTCCAGATCATAAATTCGTGCCTTCATGTTCGTTTCTCCTCACGTCCACCACCACCCAGCGCGCTCCGGCCCCCGTTCAAAGTTCAAAGTTCAGAGTTCAAAGTTCAAAGTTCCGCGCTAATCCCCCTCCTCCGCCCACCGCGCGACCAGCTTCTGCGGCAGTCCCATGTGGTCGAGCACGCGCGCCACCACGGTGTCCACCACCTGCTCAATTGTCGTCGGGTTCGTGTAGAAGAACGGATTCGCGGGCAACAACGTGGCCCCGGCGAGCAGCAGCAGCTCCATGTTCTTGACGTGAATCAAACTCAGCGGCATCTCGCGCGGCACAAGGATGAACTTGCGCTTCTCCTTCAGCATCACGTCCGCCGCGCGCGTCAGCACGTCCTCGCTGATGCCGTGGGCGATGCGGCCCATGGTGCCCATCGTGCAGGGAATCACGACCATGACATCGAAGGGATTGCTGCCGCTCACGAAGGGCACGTTCATGCTCTTCAAGCCGTGCGTCGGCACGCCCGCCGGCACGCACAAGCCGCCGGGCAGTTCATCCTTGATGACTTGGTGCGCGTAATTGCTCAGGACCAGATGCACCTCGTGCTGCGTCGTATCAATGCAGTCGAGCAGTCGCTGGGTGTAGATGACGCCGCTGGCTCCCGTGATGGCGATGACAATGCGCACGCGCGCACGGTCGGGGTTCAAAGTAGTGGGTTCAAGCGGCAATGTGTTTGGGCCAGATGGAAACGGGAACTTTGAACTTTGAACTCTGAACTTTGAACCTCGAACGCAGACCGCCGCCCCGTTCAAAGTTCAGAGTTCGACTGTTCAGAGTTCAAAGTTCCCCGTCCAGTTCAGCCGAAGAAGAAATCAAACCAGCGGTTCAGCCCAAAGTTGAACTTCCACGAGGCCCAGATGACGAAGGCAATCACCGCGAGAATGACCAGCACGAGCTTCACGCGGGCCTTGGCCTTGGCGCGCTCGTTCATCTCCCAGTAGCCGGCAATCCACACGCTCAACTCGTAGAGACCTTGCAACGGGATGAACATGAGCACCTGGGTGATGACCTCGGGCGTGGTGAGAATCGCGCCGAGGAAGAGGTTGACCACGATCATGTAGCGGCGCAGGGCTTTGAGCTTGGCGTGATCGACGACGCCAATCTTGACGAGCGTGAGCACGACGACGGGCAGTTCGAAGCCCAGGCCCATGCCGAGCATGAACTTGCAGACGAAGCTGATGTAATCTTCCGCCCGCCATTCGTCCGCTGCGAAGCCGAGCCACTCGGAGTATTGGAACGAGGCGCGCAGGGCCATGGGCATGAGCAGGAAGTAGCAGAAGAACACGCCGGCCATGAAGAGTCCGCTGCCGATGAAGAAGCCGCGCAGGACGTATTTGCGCTCCTTCAACTTGAGCGCAGGCAGCAGGAATCCGCCGAGCACGTAGATGAGATACGGCGCGGCGATGACGATGCCCCCGTACAGAGCGACCTGGAACGCGACCCAGAATCCAGCCACCGGGCTGAAGTTTCGCAGCACGGTGCCCTTGGGCTTGATGGCGTCGAGGCGCGCGTCATTGGTCAGGACTTCGACGGTGAGCAGGAGGTTGCTGCCCACGAGCTTGGGCACGAGGTCGAAGCCGATGCGGGAGCCGTTGGTCACACCGAGCTGCTGGAGGAAATTGGTGCCGGGCGTGCTGATGCCGAGGACGTTGGTGCCCGCGAGCCAGGCGAGTTGCGTGGTGGTGGGCGCGGTGCGGTGTTTGTCCGCGCGCTTGAGCGGCCAGGTGACGACGGAGAGGACGTGCTGCGCGGCAATCAGGCAGACGAGCATCAGGATCGCGATCCCGACGACGCACTTGATGAGAACCCAACGAAGGTCTTCTAAGTGGTCGAGGAATGACTTAACAGGACCGCCCTCGTCGTCGTGAAACTCGGATTCGGGACGATCCTCTTCGCCCTGATAGGCCATGAGTGAAGAGAACGGGCGTTAGGCCTTGGAAGGAGTGGACGGCTTGGGCTGTGCCGCCGCCTTGTCCTCGAACTTCTCCGTCCAGTGACTGTCACCCGAGGAGCCGGCCTCGATGGTCTTTTCCGCCGGGCGATACTGCGCCTGACGATGGGCGTCGTCCTGTTCACCGGCCCGCTGGAGTTCTTGGGTCACGTCGTTGCTCGCCTTCTTGAACTCCCGGATGCCCTGGCCAAGACCTTTGGCGAGTTCCGGGAGCTTCTTTGCGCCGAACAGGATGAGGACGACGGCGAGAATGAGAATGATTTCCCATCCACCAAGAAAAGCAGCGAGTGTCGTGTTCATAAAAATCAAAATTCCAGTGCCCGAAAAATTAGGGCACGGGTATGGACGTGTAAAGGAACAATCCCCTTCAACACGGATGCGGCGGGCTTCAGGCTGCGGCTCTTAACTTCGAGGTGGCATGTCGTCCGACCCGCGCCGGTCTCCTCGTCTTGCTCCTGAACTCGTTCGCGCTTATCCAAGCGCATGACGCAACGCTCATCGCCCGCACTGCGCGCATGAAAATTTCCATCATCGTCCCCGCCTTCAACGAGGAGAAGCTGCTGCCCGCCACACTCCAGAGCATTCGCACGGCGGCGGCAGCCTTTCACGCGCACGGCTGGGCCACGGAACTGATCGTGTGCGACAACAACTCCACGGACCGCACGGCGGAAGTCGCGCGGACGGGCGGCGCGCTTGTCGTCTTCGAGCCGGTGAACCAAATCTCCCGTGCGCGCAACACCGGCGCGGCGGCGGCGACGGGCGACTGGCTCGTCTTCGTGGACGCGGACTCGCAGCCCTCGCGCGAACTCTTCGCCGACACGGCCCAGGCCATGACCGACGGACGCTTCCTGGGCGGTGGCGTGACGGTGCGGCTGGACGAGTTCCAGCCCGGGCTCGCCTTCTTCACCGCGCTGTGGAACCTGACGAGCCGCGTGCGGAAATGGTGCGCCGGGTCGTTCATCTTTTGCGAGACGCACGCCTTCCGCGCCATCGGCGGATTCAGCGCGGAGTTCTTCGCCTCGGAGGAACTGGACTTGAGCAGGCGGCTGGCCGCGTTTGGAAAAACTCAGCGCAAGAAACTGATCATCCTGCACCGCCATCCGCTGCTCACCTCCGCGCGCAAGATGCACCTGTACAAGCACCGCGATTATTTGAAGCTGCTTTGGCGCATGTTCCGCACGCAAGGCAGCGCGGTGAAAACGCGCGAGGACTGTTACATCTGGTACGACGGGCGGAGGTGATTGGTCTTTGGCCTCACGCAAAGTCCGCGAAGGACGCAATGGACTGAAATTGTTTCCTCCTTTGCGTCCTTCGCGGACTTTGCGTGAGG
>JANNGC010000542.1:0-12822 GCA_031380445.1 Pedosphaera sp. | reverse complement strand
CCTTCTACCGCGTGCAGGCCAACTGACGGCGGGCGGAGCGCGGACCGCCGAGTCCGCGCGTTCATTCCACTGACTTTGTTCCATTGGTCAGAAGTTCAGAGACGGTTTTGGTGGAACAAGTCAGGGAAATGGCGGTCAGGGGAATGGAGCCGGCTTCGTTGATGGCCTGTTCGGATGCGTCGGCTCCGATGATCGGTAGGGTGGAAAAATTATGAACGCGCGGACTCGGCGGTCCGCGCTCCGCTCTGCGCCGGAGTCTTCAGCGGAAACAACCCCGGGCAGCAGCCAAAGGTCTCGTGGAAGACGGAACTGAAATGACTGAGGCTGTTGTAGCCGACTTCGAGCGCGGCCTCGGTCACGTTGCACTGGCCGGTGCGGAGCAGTTCGGCCGCGCGTTCCATGCGAATCTGGCGGACGAATTTTTGCATCGTCAGGCCCGTCTCCTGCGAGAACTGGCGGCTGAGATAGAACGGACTGCACCCAACCAGCTTCGCGAGTTCTTCCAGCGAAGGCATGTCGGCCAGGCGCTGGCGGATGATTTCCCGCGCCTTCTCCACGCGCTCGCGCGAGGCGCGTTGCGCGCGCGTGCAGAAAAATTCTCCGCCCGGCGGACGGAAGAAAACATGCGCCGCCGCCTCGATGGCCTTGCAGCGAAACCACACGCCTTGCGCGGGCGTGAACACGGGGCAGTGGCGCAGGCTGTCCACGAGTTGCACGAGCGACGTGGTCAGCCGGCCCGGCGGCTGCACGAACGATTTGCGCGCCTCACCGCGTGCCACCGCGCGCACGTTCTCGTGCAGCATCGCCTCCTGCTCCGCGAAATGTTGCCGCAAAAACTCCGGCGCGAATTCCACGGTGATGAAGCGGTGCGTCTCACCCGCGCGCCGTGAAGCGGCCAGCGACGGTTCACCTTGGAAGTAAAAAGAGCACGCGCGCGGCGGCAGTTCCGTCGTGCCTTCTTCGCTCACGATGCGTCCGGTGCCTTCGAGGTTCAGGCACAGTTCCAGACTGCCGGGATGAAAACTCGCCGCCCAGTCGAGCGGCTTCGGCGAAGTGAAGTCGTGCCACTCGAAGCTGAAGCCGAGTTCGCGATAACTGCCGAAGAGCGGACGCCAGCCCGCGCCGATGCCACGCCACGCGGCGGCTTCACCGAAGGATTCTTCGGCGCGCAGTTCGATTTTCTTCCGTGCTGATTTGCCCTGGATCACAGCAGGAAAAACGGCCGGAAGTTTTTTAACCACGGATGGACACGGATAAACACGGATGGGGAAAGAAGTGGCGCGACGAGTCCGGCCGGCCTGCGCGTGGAGTGGAAGTCGGCAACTTGCGAACACAAGAAAGCGGCGCTGAAGCGACCGCACTCCAAACGCTCTGCGCATGACAACGTGCTGGGTACTTCGCGACAGCGTTTGGAGTGCGGTCGCTTCAGCGCCGCTTTGCCCCATCCGTGTTTATCCGTGTCCATCCGTGGTTGAAATCCCTTCACGGCAGCGCGCGCAACGTCCAGTCCGCGCGGTCGGCAGCGTTGCCCCAGCGGCGCATGTCCTGAAGTTCGATCTGGTTCAACGACTCGGCGTGGCCGTCGGTCATCGCGGTGACGGCGCGCGCGTTCCAGCGCGGATGCACGTAGCCAAATTTCTCCGGCGGGCGCGCGGGCGAGAACGCCGCATCCCACTGCCGCGTGACCAGGTAGGGCGGATGCACGGCGTAGTAACCCGCTTCGTCGCGTCCGCCGGGCCGCGAGCGCGCGGAGGCGAAGGCGATGAGGCCGCTGGGATTTCTGATTTGCGCCGTGCGCGTCACAAGCCAGTCGTTGCCGAAGGAGGTCGCGGCCACGGCGGGATTGAACTTCTGCTCGTCGCCACCGAGGAACACGGTGTTGTAGCCGAGGCTCGGATACAGGCTGGCGCGATAAACAAAATCCGCGTGCGACATCGCCTCGGCCTCATCGAGAAAGCGCCGCGACTCGTTCACGTAAATGGTGCGGAACTCGTTCGCCAGCGCGGGCGCGAGCCGCCACGGGTAGCGATCACGAATCGGACTGCCGAGCGTGTTGCCGAGATCATCCTTCGCCTCGGTGGATGAAGAATAGCCGGGCAGCACCTCGTCCTCGTTGTCGTCGGCGTGCAGTTGCCACGCGAGCATCAACTGCTTCGCGGCGTTGATCTCGTTGACCTGTTTCGCGCGCCGCTTGCCTTTCGCCAGCGCCGGCAGGAGCAGGCTGCTGAGAAGGGCGATGATGGCGATGACGACGAGCAGTTCGATGAGCGTGAAGGCGGAATGACGAATAACGAATGACGAATGGCGGCGTTGAACTTCATTCGTCATTCGACATTCGTCATTCGTCGCGTGCGCCGGCCCCAATTTCATGGCGGCAGATTACGCGCCGCCCGCGTCGGCCCGCTTCCGGTCGGTTGCCATTTATTGACGCAACCTTGCGCAAGATGTCGGCAATCTTCCGCAACATCCCGGAAGCACGCCGCCCGCCCGCGGCCTAGAGTCGCACGATGAAATTACGATTGATGATGTCCTCGCTGCTCGCCGTCGCGCTGCTGGTGTGGAGCGGATGCACCACCACGAACTCAACTTCCACCGCTGCGCATGACGCCATGCCCGTCGTGCTGCCGGCCACCTTCGCGCCGATGCCGGAAGCGGTGACGAGCTTCGGTGCGGTCACGGCGGACGGCTGGCTCTACGTCTTCGGCGGTCACAAGGGCGAACGCCACGACTACTCGGCGGACATGGTAAGCGGCGCGTTTCACCGGCTGAATCTGCGCGACGGTCGTGCGTGGGAAAAACTTCCCTCCGCTGCGCCGTCGCAAGGGTTGCCGCTGGTCACGTATGGCGGTTCCGTCTATCGCGTCGGCGGCATGGCGGCGCGCAATCCGGCGGGCACGAAGCAGGATTTGTTTTCCACCACGCACTTTCAACGCTTCGAGCCGAAACGCGCGCAGTGGGAGGAACTCACGCCGCTGCCCGCGCCGCGCTCCAGTCACGACGCCGTCGTGATGGGCGATAAACTTTATGTCGCGGGCGGCTGGTCACTCGCTGGTGGCACGAACAAACCGGCGTGGCCCGCGAACGCGCTGGTGCTCGACTTGAAAAACCAGCGCGCAGGCTGGCGTGAATTTCCGCAGCCCTTCCAACGCCGCGCCCTCGCGCTCGCCGCGCAAGGCACGCGCCTCTACGCCATCGGCGGCATGGACAGCGACAACGCGACGACGCTGGCCGTGGACATTTACGACACCGCGACCGGCCAGTGGTCGAAAGGGCCGGAGCTGCCGCCCGGCAAACACAAGGGCTTCAGTTGCTCGGCCATCGCGCAGGACGGACGCCTGTACGCGAATGCGTATCAAGGCGACTTGCTGCGTCTCTCCGCCGACGGACGCGCGTGGGAAACCGTGGGCCGCGTGCAACACCCGCGCCTCTCGCACCGCCTCGTGACGGCGGGTGCGACACAACTCATCGTGCTCGGCGGCGAGGGCGAGGAGAAGCGGGCGGACTTGGAGTTGCTGACGCCGAAGGAAGCGGTGCGGGCGACGTTGCCGTAAGAGACGGAGAACTTTGAACTCTGAACCTCGAACTTTGAACTTTGAACGCGGCCTCGCGTTCTCGTGGCCATTCGTCATTTCTAAATCTATCTCATGAAAAAAATCCTTCTCTCGTTGCTCGTGCTGGTTCTCACCGTCAGCGCCTTCGCCCACACCGTCTGGATTGAGCCGCTCGACGGCCAGATCGTCATTCGCTTCGCGGAGCCGGACGGGAACTTTGAAAAATCTCCGGGGCATCTCGACAGTTTGAGCGGGCCGGTGGCGTTCACGGTCATCACCAACGCGGCGCGCGGCGTGGAATCGCCGAAGATGACGAATCATTTTCAGATGATCAGCGCGTCGCCGACGAATGCGGCGGGCGTCGAGTCCATCTTCACCGTGCGCGCGGCGCGCAAGCCGCACTTTTACGCACGCTGGCAGCCGGCGGGTGCAGGCGCGGGCGTGCCGATGCTCACGTTCGATCTGGTGCCGACGGGGAAGCCTGGTGAAGTGCGCGTGTATTTCCGTGGGAAGCCGTTGGGCGGACTCAAGGCCACGCTGCGCACGCCGGATGAGAAGGATAAAGAGATTGCCGTTGATGCCGACGGTTTCATCCGCTTCACCTCGACACAGAGCGGGCAGCATCTGCTGACCATCCCTCACTATCGCGAGAATCTGGCCGGCTTCCACGCGGGGCGGGCTTACGAACAGACGAGCCACAACACGGCGCTGACGTGGCGGCAGCCGTGACGGCGGCGCTACGGACTAATTCGCCGCTGACCACGCGGGCGGATTCTTCAGGCGGTAAAGCATCTCGCCTGCCTTCGGCACGAGCAGCACGCCTTCATTCTCGCGGTTCGCGAAATCGTCGGGATTGATTGAAGCCGGATCGCGGTAGCCGAGATTGATGCTCTCGCACAGCTCGCGCGAGAGTCCGGTGGCGAGCGTCACTTGCACCCGGCATTTCTCCACGCCATTCTCGTACGTGCCGATGCCGCGCACATGCGTCGAGTGCGCGAGCACGCCCCACGGGTAATGTTTGAACTTGTCCCACTGTTTCAGGAAGTAGTCGCGGCAATGATAGCCCACGGCCTTGATCGTCTGGCCGTGCGCGACGCAGACCTCGGTGATGTGCGGCGCGTAGATGATTAACTCGCCGCCGTCCGCCACAACCGGCTCCAGCTTGTACATGCCTTTGCCGCCGACCCAGAGCTCGTCATACATCTTCGGCAAGACGGAGAGCACAGTGTGGTAGGGGCGATCCTTGTAGATGATGTGCGTCTGTTTCGAGAGTTCGCTCGCGGCGTCCCACGCGGCCTCGGGCGTGCCGGTGAACAGTCCGGCGAGCGATTTGTCCGGGCGCACCACCATCGCGAGGCAGAGCTTCGGCACCGTGACCATCGAGCCGGCGCGATCCACCACGCGGCGCACGGGCGTCCATTTGCTGCCGATGATCATCGGGTTCGTGACCACGCCGCCGAGCCAGTGGAAGAAATTCAAAATCTGCGGCCCGCCCACGCCGGGGAAGAGGTACTTGTTCCCGCCGCTGAACCCGACGACCTCATGCGGGAACACCGGGCCGATGATGATCAACTGGTCGTAATCGAAAACGCGCTGGTTGATCTCGACCGGCACATCCATTGAGAACAGTCCGCCGGAGAGTTCGCTGATGTCCGCCGCCGGAATGGTGCCGATGTTTTTCAGCGCGGCGGGATTGTCCCATTCGTGGTTGAAGAACTGGACCTTCGCGTAAGTGCTGCGGCGTTCGGCGGGAGAAATTTCCAGCCGCTCGCAAATCGCCTCCTCGCTCATCGGCTGATGTGTGCCCAGCGCGACGAGGATATCCATCGCCCTCACCGTGCCGCCGAGTTGTGCGAACAGCGTTTTGAACATCAGACCCACCGGCGCGGTGCGTGTGCCGTCGGGGATGATGAGCAGGAGGCGTTTCCCGGCGTAGTCGGTGGCGGGGCAGGTCTTGGCGATAATCGCGGCGACTTGTTCCGCCGACACGGCGGACGGCGAGGTGATTTCAGCAATGGTCTGGGCTGTGTTCATCGCGCAGGAAATTTAGATGGTTTGCGAAAGGAATCCACCGTCCACGCGGAGGTCTGTGCCGGTGACGAAGCTGCTGGCCTTGGCCGCGAGGAACACCGCCGCGCCGATCAGTTCGTCGGAAGTGCCGAAGCGACCCATCGGGGTGTGGCCGAGAATGGACTTGGTGCGCGCGGTCGGCGAGCCGTCGTCATTGAAGAGCAGCTTGCGGTTTTGTTCCGCCGGGAAAAAGCCGGGCGTGATGGTGTTCACGCGCACGTTCTTGGGTGCCCATTCGCGGGAGAGAAATTGCGAGAGATTCAGCACCGCCGCCTTGGCCGACGAGTAGGCGACCACGCGCGAGAGCGGCAGATGCGCCGAGACGCTGGCGATGTTGATGATGCTGCCGCGTCCGCGCGCGACCATCGCGGGGCCGAATTCCTGGCAGGGCAGCAATACGCCGCCGACGAGGTTCAAATCAAAGTTTGCCTGCCAGTCCGCAAGTTGAATGCTCTCGAAGGAACGCTCGGCGGTGACGGTGACTTTCGGATCGTTGCCGCCCGCCGCGTTGACGAGAATGGTCACGGGGCCGAGTTGATTTTCGATTTCTTCGCGCGCGGCGGCGAGGCTTTCGCGCTGGATGGCGTCGGCGGTGAAAAACGCGGCCTGCCCTCCGGCGACGTGGATTTTTTTGACGCGCGCTTCGCCCTTGTCGCGATTGCGCCCAAGCACGGCGACCTTCGCGCCGGCCTGCGCCAGTCCTTCGGCGATGGCTCCGCCCAGTTCGCCCGTGGCCCCGATGACGACAGCAACTTCTCCCGTGAGATCAAATAACTTCATGCGTGAGCCAAGACTGCGGAGAAGCGGCGCGCGTCACAAAGAAATTTCTCCGGCGGTCGTAACGCGGAGTCACCGGACATGAGCCGTCCATCTGGCGAGGGAAAGTTTCGCCCGACGACGCGCGACGAAGGGGCGCGGCATTTATGCCGCTTCAGCGTGGACAACGGCTTGGCCTTCGAGACTGGCTGGAAGTGCGAACATTGAAGCGGCGTGAACGCCGCGCTCCGGTGCGGTTCGTCTCGCTTGGCGTCGTAGGCTACGGCCAGGCCGGCCGGAGCGCAGGACCATCTTGCAGGCGCAGGACGCGACCGGCGATCGGCGTGGGCGCAGACTCGGGCCGCGTGCGGAGCGTGAGTTTCACACTCGGCGCGTGGACAAAACGCACGACCAACTGCCGCGTGGTCTTCAATTCGGCCTGAATCTGATTGGTTCGGCTGTGCATGGGTTCCAGTTAGCAAAGACGAGGCCAGCGATTTTTCCCGGAGCGAGGGTTTTAAACCCGCAGCAACGCGATATGGAGAAGGGTGTGCGCAAGTCCTCACGCTCCCGGCTTACGGACGTTGCTGCGGGTTAAAAACCCGCGCTCCGGGGCTTCGCCCGCCTTTTCACTTTGCTTTTGCCACCAGCGTGGGCAATTTGCGCGGAACGATGACGCCAGAAGAAGTTCCGTCCCCCTCCGGTCCCACCGGCAATTCACCGCGCCCCCGCAGCCGTTCACGCCGTGGTGGCCGTGGCCGCCGCCGCCCCGCGCCCCGCGCCGGCGCTCCAGCCGGCACCGCTCCAGCCGGCGAGGAGGCTAACGAAGCCCAAGCTCCGCAAACGGACGCAGCGGAAACCTTTTCCGCCCGCGAAGAAACTTTCTCTTCTGCGGACGCGCCCGAGCATGAGGCCGAGGACGCGCCCCGCCGATTTGACGACCACGACCAGCCGCCGGAATCGGAAGGCTACGAAACGGAACCACCTGAGCACCGCGAAGAGCCGCCGGAGTATCGCGCCGAGCCGCCGCCCCGCGATCTGCCGCCGCCGCGCCCGCCGCGCCGCGTCATCCAGCCCGCGTCGCCTGCTGCCGTCACCGAGGCTATCGAGGAAGTGAACCGCATCATCACCACGCTCCGCGAATCGCTCGACACGATGGATGAAATTCTCGAAACGCTCGAACTGGCCGAAGTGCAGAAGACGTCGGACGAGCGGGAGATTCAGGCGCTGCGGAACGCGATGCGCGGGTTCGACCGTCCGAGCACGGGCGAGCCGCGCCGTGAATCGCGCGGCGATGATCGCCGGCGCGGACGGCGGTAGCGGAGCGCGGACCGCCGAGTCCGCGTGTTTCAGAGAAGAAAACCACGGAAGACACAGAAGACACGGAAAGAAGACCGAGCGGAGGAACACGTCATTTTCCATTCCGTGTTTTCCGTGTCTTCCGTGGTTAAAATGTTTTCCCAATGAACTCGCGGACTCGGCGGTCCGCGCTCCTAGACATGATTGAAGTCACCGCACTCACCAAGCTCTACGATCAGTTCGTGGCGGTGAACGAACTGTCCCTCGCCGTCCAGCCTGGCGAAGTGCTCGGACGTGTCGGCCCGAACGGCGCGGGCAAGACCACCACGCTCCGCTGCCTCGCCGGCATCATTCCGCCCACGCGCGGCACCATTCGCGTCTGCGGCGCGGACATGACGACGAACGCCGTGGAAGCGAAACGCCAGCTCGCCTTTCTCTCCGACGAGCCGCGCCTGTTCGACTACCTCACCGTGCGCCAGCATCTGGAATTCATCGCCCGCATCTATCGCGTCGCCGACGCCGAGCGCCTTGGTCACGAACTGCTCGCAGAACTCGAACTCACCGACAAAATCAATTCACTCCCCGGCGAACTCTCACGCGGCATGAAGCAGAAACTCGTCATCGCCTGCGGCCTGCTCCATTCGCCGCGCGTCATCTTCTTCGATGAACCGCTGACCGGACTCGACCCGCTCGGCATCCGGCGGATGAAAGACTCCATCGTCAAACGCGCGCGGGCGGGGACGGCCATCATCATCAGTTCGCACCTGCTGCATCTCGTGGAGGAAATCTGCACGCACCTGCTCATTCTGAAAGGCGGACGCCGCGTGGCCGGCGGCACGCTGGCGGAAGTGCGCGCGCAGTTCGGCGAATTCGGGGACACCGCCAAGCTGGAGGAAATTTTCCTCCGCGCCACCGAGGAACCGCCGAGGCTGCCGGCATGATTGGACTGGTTCACGGTGAGCCTGATGGTGGAACTGGTCGCGCTGCGACCAGTCGTAGTGGGGCAGCCGTCCCGGCTGCCACTTGTCCACTGGCCGTCCCGGCTGGTGGTTCTTTTCGACAGCCGGGACGGCCATCGGACGGAGGCAGGCGGGACGCCTGCCCCACTAAGCCATGATTGACGCTTTCGCCTTTCTCATCACGCGCTCGTTCGTGAACCGGATGAAGTCGCGGCTCCGGCGGCTCAAGCAGCCGAAGTATTTGATCGGGGCCCTTTTCGGCCTGCTCTACGTCTCGTGGTATTTCTTTCAGGCCATCTTCTTCGGCGCGCGGCGCGGCGCGAATCAGGCGGTCATGGATCAATCCATTCTCCCCGTCGTGGGCGTGCTGGTGCTGTTCGTGTTCGTGGCCAGCGCGTGGATTTTTCCGCACGCGCGCGCGGCGCTGGCCTTCACCGAGGCCGAGGTGGCGTTTCTGTTTCCCGCGCCGGTCAGCCGCCGCGCGCTCATTCACCTCAAGCTGCTGCGCTCGCAACTCGCCATTCTCTTCACCGTGCTCATCCTCACGATCTTCACCGGACGCTGGCTCGTGGACGGTCATGCCTGGATGCGGATGCTGGGCTGGTGGGTGATTCTCTCGACGCTCGGGCTGCACTTTCTCGGCGCGTCGTTTGCGCGCACACTGCTGCTGGAACGTGGCATCTCCAATTGGTCGCGCCGCCTCGTCGTGTTCCTGCTCCTGGCCGCGCTGGTGGGCGGGACCATTCTCTGGGCGCAAAACAATTTATCCCGGCCCGCGTTCGACAACGCGTTGGACTGGAAGGCGTGGCTCGACTACGCGCGCGGCCTCATGGCCACGCCGCCGCTGTCGTATTTGCTCTGGCCGCTGCGCCTCGTGATCGGGCCGTACCTCGCGGCCACACCGTTGGATTTTTTCAAGGCGCTGCCGGCGGCGCTCGGCGTGATCGCGCTGCACTACCTCTGGGTCATTCGCTCGAATGTCGCGTTCGAGGAAGCCTCATTGGATTTGTCACGCCGCATGGCCGAGCGCGTGGCGGCCGCGCGCCAGGGAAAGGGGTTGGAAACAAAACCCGCCAAAGGCCGGCCTGCGCCGTTCCGCCTCGCGCCGCTGGGCTTTCCGCCCGTGGCGTTTCTGTGGAAGAACCTGATTCATTTCATGGGCGCGTTCCGGCTGCGCACGCTCGTGCTCGTGTTGCTGCCGTTCATCGTCATGGCCATCTTCATGGCGCAATCGGAAGTGCGCCGCGGCGGCATGTTCACGGGCGTCGCGGCCATGATGCTGGCGATGTTCTTTCTGTGGTCGCTGCTGCTCGGCCCGCAAATGATCCGTTGCGATTTCCGCCACGACCTCGCGGCGATGGATGTGCTCAAGCTGTTCCCGCTGCGCGGCTGGCAGGTCGTGATCGGTGAGATGCTCGCGCCGCTGGTCATCCTCACCGCGCTCCAATGGATCATGCTCACCAGCCTCGGCGTGCTGCTGGGGATCACGGGCCTGCCGCCGGGGGTGCCAAAGATTCCGGTGACGTGGCTGCTGACGGCGGCGCTGCTCGCACCATTTTGGAACGGACTCGCGCTGCTCATTCCGAACGCCGCCGTGCTGCTGCTGCCCGGCTGGTTTCAATCACGCACCGACACGCCGCAAGGCATCGAGGTCACGGGCCAGCGGCTGCTGCTGTTCTTCGGGCAGGTGATATTGATCGGCATCACGATTGTGCCGGCGGGGCTGGCCTTCGCGCTGGGCTTCGCGCCGTTGTATTTCGCCGGAGCGTTGAGTCTCGCGCCACTGGCCGGGGCGTTGCTCGCGGCGATTACTTTGACGGCGGAAATTTTCGGCGGCGTGTGGGCGGTGGGGAAGTTGTTCGACCGATTTGATTTGGCGGCAGAGTGAAAAGTAATCAGTGATCAGTAATCGGTTCTCAGTCTGAACACGCCAGGAGCTTCGGCCACTGATTACTTCTCCCCCAACAGCGGCAGGAAAACGTGAAACGTCGTCCCCGCCCCCGCCTGGCTCTCTACGGTGATCGCCCCGTTGTGCTCGTGGATGATGCGGCGCGTGATGGCGAGGCCGAGGCCCGTGCCTTCGTGCTTGGTGGTGAAGAAGGGGCTGAAGAGGCGCGCGAGACTTTCCGTAGTGATGCCGCTGCCGGTGTCGGCGATAGACACGCGCAGGTGACGGCGCTCCCAGTGCGTCACCACTTCGGTCGTGACGGTCAGGCGCGCGGCGTCGCCGCTCACGTCGCGCATGGCTTCCACGGCGTTGATGAGCAGATTGAAAACAACGTGGCGGAGCTGGCGGTCGTCGCCATTGATGCGGTCGGCGGTGGCGGTGAGTTTCGCGTCGAGCTTCACGGAGCGGGCTTGGAATTCGTGGCGCAGCAAATTCAGCGCGTCGCGCAGCAGTCCGTGGAAATTGAGCGGCTCCAGCTTGAACTCCTCGCGCGTCGCGCCGCGCAACATCTGGCGCACCACGGCGTCCATGCGGCGGATTTCCTGCGCGACGAGATCGTGCATCTCAGGATCGGCGCGCAGCTCGGGCGGCATTTCCACGAAGGTGCGGATGGGGACGAGCGCGTTCTTGATCTCATGCACCACGCTCGCGCCGAGCACACCGAGGCTGGCGAGGCGGTCGAGGTGTTCGAGATTCGCGGCCATGCTGCGGGCCTGGCCGACGTTTTGAAATTCGGCGAGCACGGAAAGAACTTCACCGCTCGCATCCAGTGAGAGGGTGGTGCTGACTTGCAGCATCGTGTCCGCGCCGGTGCCGGCGGCGAGCAGCACGTCGCGGCGCGCGACGGCGCGACCGGTGACGAAGGTTTCATCAATGACCGCCTGAAGCGGCGGCGGCAGCGCGTCCACGGGCTGGTTCAGCAATTCGGCGGCGCGCAAGCCGGTCAGACGCTCGGCATGATCGTTGAAAGCGATGATATGCCGGGCCGGATTGAGGGCGATGATGCCGTGGGCAATGGAGTCGAGAAGTGCGCCGGCGAAATTGAGATGTTCGCCTTCAAGCTGGCCCGCCGCTGGCTGGGTCGGTTTCGCCTGCATTAACAATTCATGCGGATTCCGCCGAAGAGATAGGGGCCGACTTCGGCGTGACGAGAGCACGGGACTGCATGGTCTCGGGGAATCGTTTTACGCACACGGGAGAAATAGTTCTCCCGACGGGCAGCGACAATGAAAATTTGCGCGCTCCGGCTAGCTGTTTGGAGAGATGAAGCGATTGATGAACAGACCGATGAATTTTGACCGTGCTGCGAACCGCCTGCGGAAGGAGGTCCGGCGTGGATGACTCTGGACTCAGAGAAAGCCGGGTGAACTGCGCGACGAGCCAGGGGCTGCCCGTGCAAGGCACGATCATTCAGTTGGGCCAGCATGAGGTCGTGTTCGAGGTGTTTTCCCCGGGCGCGGTCATTCAAGTCTCGGAAGTGTTGCGCGAGTTCAAAGTGCAGCTCGGCGAACGCCTGGCCTACACCGGACGCGCGGTGGTGAAGAACGTGGTTCACACCGGCATGAAAATGGTGTGCGCCGTGGCCTTGGACGAGGCGTGGAGCTTGCAGTTCTCCGACGCGGACCTCGAGCCGGGCCGGATGCGGGCCTTGTTCAAGGAGCATCTGCACCAATGGCACAAGCTGTATCTCATCCGCCCGGAGTACAAGCTGCAGATCGCCGACATGGAAACGTTCTTCGCCGAGCTGCGCGTGTGGCTGGATCAGGTGGAACTGGGCCTGCGCGCGGCGGTGCCGAAACAGGACGAGAAATTTCTGAACGACGTGGCCGAGGAAATTGGCGCGTCGGTGCTGCCGGCGGTGGACGCGCTGTTCGACAAGTTCGAGCACATCGCGAAAGCGGTGGAGCCTTCCGCCAGTCCGGTGCATCGGGCTTACATGCAACGGCGGTTGCATCCGCTGCTGATGGGAGCGCCGTTTCCGCACCGCACGTTCACCAAGCCGCTGGGCTACGCCGGCGACTACGAGATGGTGGGCATGATCGCCCGCAACCGTCCCGAGGGCGCGTCGCTGTATGCGAAAGTGGTGCATCTCTGTTTCGTGCGTCAGCCGCCGGCCATCGCCCATCGCAACCGTCTCAGCTACCTGACGCAGCGGCTTGTGGAAGAAACAGCCCGCCTCGCCTCCGAGGGGCGACCGATGCGGGTGTTCTGCCTGGCGTGCGGGCCGGCGGTCGAGATC
>JANNGC010000148.1:0-3267 GCA_031380445.1 Pedosphaera sp. | reverse complement strand
CCCCACATCCCCCCCGGGCCCCCGGCCCCCCCCGCTCCCATGAAAAACGCCCGGCTGGATTCAATCCAACCGGGCGTCTGAAAAACTCGAACCGCGTTACACCTTCGCCGCCGCCACGCCATCCATCGTCACCACCTGGCTGGTCACGGGGCGCTGGCCCTTGTGCCACCAGAGCACCAGCGCGCTGGCAATGTAGATGGACGAGTAGGTGCCGGTGATGATGCCGACGAGGAAGGTGAACGCGAAGTCATTGATCGCGCCGCCGCCGAAGAGATACAGCGAGAGCGTGGCGAGGAAGACCGTGCCGGAGGTGATGATGGTGCGGCTCAGGGTCTGGTTCAGCGCCTTGTTGATCAATTCGCGGAAGGTGCCGCGCACGCCGAGCTTCAGGTCTTCGCGGATGCGGTCAAAGATCACGATGGTGTCGTTGATCGAGAAGCCGATGATGGTCAGGATGGCCGCGAGCATCGTGGAGTTCAGCTCGCGCCCCGAGAGCGCATACCAGCCGAAGGTCATCAGGATGTCGTGGAGAATGGCGACAATTGCGCCGACGGCGAACGAGAACTCGTAGCGGAAGGCGACGTAGATCAGGATGCCGAGCAGCGAGAAGAGGAAGGCCAAGATCGCACTGCGCAGAATCTCATCGCCCACCGTCGCGCCCACGCGCTTGGTGCTCTCGAATTTGAAGGCGGCCTGCGGAAAGTCCTTGGCCAGCGTCGCCGTGATCTTTTCCGTGGAGTCAAAGCCGGCGGTGATGCTCAAGGTTTCCTCGGTGCCGACGATGGCGCGCTTGTATTGCACCATGGCTTCGCCGACGACGGGTTTCAGAGCCGCCGTGAGCTTGTCCTGGTCCACGCGTTCCTTGAAGGAATAGACCACGTTGTCGCCGCCCTTGAATTCATGCCCGACCATGTGCTTGCCGCGCGAGAGGCCGTAGCCGACGCCCACGATGATGATGACCCACGACACGGCGAAGGCGGGCTTGGCCCACTTCATGAAATCAATGTTCGCGGACTTGATGAGATGCAGCATGGGCATGGACTTCATCCAGCCGAGCGTGATGAAGGTATCGAACACGAGGCGCGTGACGACGAGCGCGGTGAACAGGCTGGCCGCCACACCGATGGTCAGCGCGACGCCGAAGCCCTTGATGGTGCCGGTGCCGAGGTAAATCAGGATGACCGAGGAAATCAGCGTGGTGACGTGCGAGTCGAAGATGGTGCCGAAGGCCCGGCTGTAGCCCGCCGCCACGGCTCCGCGCAACGACTTGCCCTTGCTCATTTCTTCGCGAATGCGCTCGAAGATGAGGACGTTCGCATCCACCGCCATGCCGGCGGTGAGCACGATGCCGGCGATGCCGGGCAGCGTGAGCGTGGAGTTGAAGGCGCACATCACGCCAAGGAGGATGACGAGGTTCAGCAGCAGCGCGAAGTTCGCGACCAGACCCGCCGCGAGATAATAAACCGCCATGAACGCGGCGACCGCCAGCGTGCCCCAGATGGCGGACTTGATGCCGCTGTCAATCGTGGACGCGCCGAGCGTCGGGTCCACGCGCTCTTCGCTGATGATTTTCACGGGCGCTTCGAGCGGGTTTTGCAGCGTGGCGGCGAGCTGGAATGCTTCCGCTTCGGTGAAGCTGCCGCTGATGGAACCATTGCCGCCGGCAATCGGCCCCTTGATGTTCGGCGCGGAATAAAGTTCGCCGTCCAAGATGATCGCCAGTTGGCGACCGACGTTCTCGGTCGTGACGCGCTCAAAGACCACGCCGCCATCGGTGTCGAAGGAGAAGAGAATTTCCGGCTTGTTGAAGTTGTCGCGGCCCACGCCGGCGCGGGTGATGTTCTTGCCGTTCAATCCGGGAATCGGCGTTTTGCTGACCACGAAGGGCGTGACCTGCTTCTCGCCGTTCTGGAGGACGCGCTGTTCTTTCAAGACCTCATAGCCGGGAGGGATGATGCCCTGCTGGAGCAAATTCATGCTGTCTTGATGCACGAGGCGGAATTCGAGAAACGCGGCTTTTTCCAAAGCCACGCGCACGTTTGCCATGTCCGCCGCACCGAGGCCGGGCATCTGGATGTTGATCTGCTTTTCGCCCTGCTTCTGGATGAGCGGCTCGGCCACGCCGAACTTGTCCACGCGCTTGCGGAGCACTTCGATGGCGTTGTCTATGGCGACCTGCTCGGAGGTGTTGGTCGCGAGCTTGCCCGTTTCCATCTCCACGATGAAGGAGGAGCCGCCCTGCAAATCGAGGCCGAGCCGCACTTCGCCCGCGCCGCGCTTTTGCAGCGTGTTCAAGATGGCGGCGGTGGGGTTCTTCTCGCCCTTCACGTCCACGTCGAAGCGGCGCGAAATATCGTTCGTGCCGATGGCGTCGCGGAGGTTTTTGTATTCGCTCTGCGGACTGGCCTTCTGCAATTCGGCGAAGCGGGTGACGATGTTCGAGTAGGCGCCGTCGCGCTTGCCGACGTGATGCTCATTGAAGACCTCGATGAGCGGGCGGCTCTTGAGCGGCAGCATTTCCGTCGCGGCCCAGCCGACGACGACAATAATGATCAGCAACTTCCAAAGGTGACTGCGATTCATGGCGGGAACTTAGTTTTGCGCGGCATCAGCGCCGGCTTTTTCGGTGATTTCGGAAATGGTGGACTTGAGAACTTCCAGCTTCGAGTCGCCGGAGCGGATGGACACAGTCTTGTCCTTCACGCCCATGACCACGCCGACGATGCCGCCGGCGGTCAGGATTTTGTCGCCGGCTTTGAGGTTGCTCATCAGGTTGTTGAGCGCCTTCTGGCGGGTGCGTTGCGGGCGGATGACGATGAAATACATCATCAAGCCCATGATCGCGACCATGCCGACGAGCTTCATCATCTCACCCTGAGGATTGGCCTGCGTGCCGGGCGCAGCGGGCGGAGACAGGGCCAACAGTGCAAAAAAGTGATCGTTTAACATATTTTCCTGAACAAGAGCCGCTGAATTTACGGAGGAGCGTTTTTTAAGCAAGAAGGAGTTTGAGGGCGGAAAGGGGCGGCAGGAGCGGCGGACAGCCATGTCCGCCGGACGAAAACAACCTTCGCGCTATCCTTGCCCAAACCTATCGACTGCGGACTCGGCGGTCCGCAACTCCGCCTCAGAACCCCGCGCGCCACTCCTGCACCATCGCCCGCATCTGTTCCGCCGCGTTCAACTGCTTCTTCACAAACTTGGGCGTGAACCACGGGAAGGTGCCGAACAAATCGTGCGTCACCAGAATCTGCCCGTCGCAATCCG
>JANNGC010000504.1:0-4179 GCA_031380445.1 Pedosphaera sp. | reverse complement strand
ATGCCCGGTGAGAAAAGAATGCGGTGTTCAAAGAGGCCCGGCTTGACGATCTCGATCTCGTCATAGCCCAAATCGCCATATCCGTACGGGCCACCTAAGCCAGACTTGGGGTCGGCAATGCTGGTCAGTGAGCGAACACCCCTGTAGGTCAGGCAGAACTGTCGGCTACCCGGAGAATATTCACCCTTGTCCCGTCGCTCGCCATCGAGATGCAACTCCAGTGTTTCATCGGTGAAATGCAGGCGCCGCAAGTGAGAATCGTGCAAACTTATGTCCCAGTGAAGGCGCTTGAGGTCGGGGGGGAGCAAGGGCTTAACGGACTCCATGTAGCGACAGTACTTGTCGTTTGCAGTCATTTGGTTGCGCACCTTGCCTTGCCACCATTTGATAGTGAAATATTTCATGGGCGTGCAGCCGACTAACAAGGATTAGGCCAAATAGATTTTTGATGCCTCAGTTGCATTCCTGGCCGGACTGAATCACTTCGTCGGCACCCAGCCTTTTCCAGGAATGAATTCACGGCTGCCGGAGTGGCTTTTGCAACCGGTGTTCAGGGAGAGCGCCACGACGGCGAGCAGGGCGAGCAGCAAGAATTTTTTCATACGCGCACGGTAAGCCCGGATTTGTGTCCGCCGCAAGTGTGGCGCATACTCCCGCCGAGTTCGCATGGCGCACCAATCGCTCAAAGGACAACTGCTGCTGGACAATGGCCGGCTGGGTGGTTCGTTTTTCCATCGCACGGTGCTGCTCATCTGCGAGCACAGCGCGGACGGCGCGTTCGGCCTGGTGCTCAATCGCCCCACCGGCCAGACCGTGGGCGACGCGCTCACTTCCAATCTCCCGGCGCAGCTCAAGTCCGACGACCTGTTCCTCGGCGGCCCGGTGCAGCCGCAGGCGCTGAGTTATCTGCACTCGGATGATTATTTGCCTGATGCGAAAGTGCTGCCGAATCTGCATCTCGATCATTCGCTGGAAGATTTGGTGGAGCTGGCGGATTCCTTTTCCGCGACGCAGCGCGTGAAGATCTTCGCCGGTTACGCGGGCTGGAGTCCCGGCCAGCTCGATGGCGAAATGAAACGTGACACCTGGCTCACGCATCCGGCTTCGCTCGATCTGGTTTTCCACACACCGCCGAAAGAACTGTGGCCGATGATTCTGAAGCAGAAGGGATGGAAGTATCGGCTCATTGCGGAGCAGCCGGAGGATTTGTCGGAGAACTAGGAGCGCGGACTGCCGAGTCCGCGTGTTGGTGACTTCGTAGGGGGAAAATGCCTCGCGCCAAGGCCGCAAAGGACGCGAAGTAGGGCATCAGCATTATCGCGTCGAAGTCATTTTTCTTCGCGTCCTTCGCGGTCTTTGCGTGAGGCAAAATGAACACGCGGACTCGGCGGTCCGCGCTCCGTCAGCGCGCCTGCATCGTCCGCCAGTGGACGCGGGCCACGTCGCCCATGTAGTGCGCGCTGGTCGGGTCTTCGGCGGCGTGCTTGATGTGTTCGCGCGCTTTCGCGGCATCGCCCAGCACGTCGTAGTAGAGGCCAAGGTAAAGATGCGCGTAGAACATGCCGTCGCGTGAGCGTGAGTTGCGGGCGGCGGCGAGGACTTGTTCCACCGTGCCACTGCCGCGATAGAGCGCGTCCACTTGCGCCATCGGCACGCGGGCATCCGGGCCGGCGGGGACGAGGATGGTGCGGGCGTTCGTCACGCTGGTCGCACGCGCGGCGCAGAGGAAATGCCAGGCGGCATTCTCCACGTCATTTGGATTCACGGTGAGGTGCGACTCGAACTGCTTGCGCCCGTCGGTGAAGCGCTTGGCGTAGTAGAGCGAGATGCCGCGCTGCCAGTGGTGCGGCGACTGATCGGGCGCGAGTTCAATCACGCGGTCGAAGTCCGCGACGGATTCTTTGAAGTGTCCGGCCTTGAAGTTCATCTCGCCGCGGCCCTGCCAGTAGGGCGCGTGTTTCGGCTCCAGCTTGAGCGCGGCGGTGAGGTCGCGCACCGCGTCATCGTAGCGGCGTGCGCTTTCTAACAAACGCGCCCGCACGGAATACGGCTGGGCATTGCTGGGCGAAGCCGCGATGGCCTTGTCGCACAATGCGAGCGCCGCCGGGAGATTGGTTCGCGCCACCACGTTCACAGCGCGCAGCAAGGACTCCGGACTGTGCGCTGCCGGTGAGTTGAGGACAAAGGCCAGCGCGCAGCAGAAAAGGAGAATTCGGCTCATGCTGCCCAGTAGCTCGGGACGCAAAACTCGGGACGCGACGAAGAAAGAACTACTTCTTCTTCGTGACCTTCTTGATCGCGGCGGCGGCGGCCTTCGAGTCAAGCAACGCAGCTTTGTGCGTCGTCAGCATCTCCTGGACGCTGGCGATGTTGGCGAGCTGCGTGGGGGCGCGGCGGTTGTCGAGGGTGCGGAAATGCTTGTAGCTGGCCAGGCGCTTGCCCATTTCGAGGATTTCGATGTGGCTGTCCTGGAGCTTCCAGATCTGGCCTTTGACCAGAACCAATGAGGCGGCGCTTTTGCGATTCAATTTCATATCAATAGATTGCGAGACAGACGCCACGCGAATCGTGCGGATAATAGCGAAACGCGCGGGTCAGGCAAACATTCATTCAGGTCATTTCAGACCGGGGCGGGCGAAAAGATTTCAAACATTTCTGGACAAGTGGCGGCGGCGGTGGGGTCAGTTCGTGTCCTCCGTTGAGCCGTGTCTGCAGATGCAAGAGGCGCGAGAAAAGTGAGTGCCTCCCCATTCGGGAGGATGCTCACTTTGTTCGCCTCGCTGCGCGCGGCAATCCCACCGCCGTCGTCGTCCGCGATGCTGGTCGCGTGCTGCTCATGTATCAGCGTTACGCGAAAGGTTTCGACGAGCACAAAGCCGAGCCGGGCCTGGACGGCCCTCGCATCTGTCGCACCTGGTTGCAACACAGCGATGACGGCGGCGTGACGTGGACAAAACCTCACTGCAGAGCACAGGCTTGCCAGAGTTTTCACCGCCCCCAACACTCTTGCCCATGAAGATTTCACCGCGCTGGCTCGCCGCCTTTTCGTGCGCCGTCGCGGCCGCATTTTTCAGCGGCTGCGCGGGACACTCATCGCCGTCCGCTTCGACCATGAATCACACTCCCCCCGATCCGCATCTCTGGCTGGAAAACGTCACCGACGACAAGGCCCTCGACTGGGTGAAGGCGCAGAACGCGGTGAGCACAAAGGAACTCCAGGCGTCGCCCCTCTTCGAGCCGACGCGGCAGAAGCTGCTCTCGATTCTCGACTCGAAGGAGCGCATTCCGTTCGTCGCCAAGCACGGCGCGTGGTTCTACAATTTCTGGCGCGACCAGCAGCATGTCCGAGGCGTTTTGCGCCGCACCACGCTGGAGGAATACAAGAAGCCGCAGCCCGCGTGGGAAACGGTGCTCGACCTCGACGCGCTCGGCGCGGCGGAAAAAGAGAACTGGGTCTGGAAAGGCTACAACGTGCTGGAGCCCGGCCACGACCTTTGCCTCGTGGTGCTTTCACGCGGCGGCGCGGACGCCTCGGTGTATCGCGAGTTTGATTTGGTGAGGAAGGAATTCGTCGCGGGCGGCTTCACTTTGCCCGAGGCCAAGAGCCGCGTGGACTGGCGCAATCGCGACACGCTCTATGTCGCGACCGACTACGGTCCCGGTTCGCTGACCAAGTCCGGCTACCCGCGCATCGCGAAGGAATGGAAACGCGGCACGCCGCTCGGCAACGCGCACGTGGTCTTCGAGGGCAAAGTGGAGGACGTGAGCGCGGGCGTGTCCGTCTCACGCGATCACGGACGGGTGTATGAGTTCGCGCAACGTGCGCCGACATTTTTCACCACGGAGACGTTTGTGCGGCGCGGCGACAAATTCGTGCCCATCGAGAAACCCGCGGACACCGAAGTGGACACGTTCGGCGACTGGCTGCTGCTGCAACCGAAACTCGACTGGACGCTGAACGGAAAAACTTACAAGGGCGGCTCCTTGCTCGCGGCAAATTTCGACGGCTGGCTGGACGGCAAACGTGACGTAACCGTTTTGTTTGAACCCACCGCGCGCACCTCGCTCGCCGGCATTGGTGCGACGAAAAATTTCCTCATCCTCAACGAACTCGACAAGGTCCGCAGCCGCCCCGCGCTGCTGCGTTTTGCCGACGGGAAGTGGGCGCGCACGACGCTC
>JANNGC010000497.1:0-5624 GCA_031380445.1 Pedosphaera sp. | reverse complement strand
GGGTTTGTTAGGAAGCAAACTGCGCCCGATCCCTGCATCGATAGTCGGAGAAAGAGATCCCTCCGAGTCGTGCCGCCGACGCGTTATTTGCCTCGGATGCGCAGCAGCATCCCGGTGCGCCGCTTCATATTCCCGTCATGCAGCGTCGCGGCGCGGGCGAGGACGAGTAGCGAGCCATCGGGAGCAAAGGCGACGTCGGTCGGGTTTGGGATGCGCGTGGCGAAAGGTACGCTCTTTTCGGGATTCGCCGGATCGAGCACGCGAAGCCAGCCGGCGCTGTAGTCGGCGAAGATGAATTTCCCCGCGAACTCCGGCGGAAACTGCGCGCCTTTCTCCGGCACGAACGCCCCGCCCGCGATGCACGCACCGAGGACGCGATTGTAAGTGTGCAGCGGCTTCTCGAACTCCGGCAGATGCCCCACCAGCCCCTCCGCTTTCGGCCAGCCGTAGTTCGCGCCGCGCTTCAATTCATCAATCTCCTCGAACAGCTCCTGCCCCGGATCGTTGACGAAGATGCGCCCCGTGCCCGGCTGCACCGCGAGGCCGAAGGGATTGCGCAGGCCAGTCGCCCAGATCGCCCGGTGCTCGCCCTTCGCGTCCGCAAAAAATGGATTGTCGCTGGGAATGCTCCCGTCGGGGTTGAAGCGGAGGACTTTCCCAAAGAGCGAATCCAGCGCCTGCGAAGGCTCGCGCGTCGTGTGTTCGCCGATCGTCGCATACAGCTTCCCATCCGCGCCAAAACGCATCGCGCCGCCCTGATGCGCCCCGCGCGCCTTCGCGGGTCTTTGGTCCTGATTTTCGCCCTCCGACATCACCAGTTCACTGCCCGCCTGCGCCGTGTTGAAAGTGGGCCCTGCGGCGGTGAAGCGGCTGATGATGTGCGCGGGGTGCGGCTGCTTGCGCACGTAGTGGACATACACGAACGGCTCCGCAGGAAAGTTCGGATGCAGCGCGACACCCTCGACGCCCCGCTCGAAATAATCATCCGCCTCCACGCGGACAAACGGCTCGTCGAGCAGCTTCCCCTTTTCGATCACCCGCACCGCCCCGAGCTGCTCGGTGAAAAAAACGCGCCCGTCGCGCGCGACATCCATGGTGACCGCCGCATCGAGTCCCTCGCAGATCTTTTCGATGACGAAGCCCGCCGGCACCTCCGGCGGCTCTGCGGCAAAAGTGATGGCGGCGGAGAGTGCGAGAGTGAGAAAGATGCGCGACATGGGTCGGATGTAATTTGCCCGGCGGCAGCGGCGCAAGCGCCGATGCGGCCAGCGCCATTTGCCTGTCCCTCCAGCTCCTGCAAATGGGCAGTGCGATGAACGTTCCAATTGATCAATGCCACGGCGCGGGAGTCGAAACATGCGAAACTATTCTCCTGACCCCTTCTGTCCTCATCCGATTTCTATTACGACGCGGCTAGACTTTCCAAGCTGGGTTCGAGCCGCTCGAGTAATGCGTCGGCCATCCATTTACTCAATTCCGGCAGGGTGGTGGCGCTCATGCCGAGCGCCGTCTCGCGCCGGTGGATTTCGACTTCGTCGACGAGCGTTAACGTCCGCGCATATTGGAGAATGTGCTCCTTACTGTCCATCTTGAGCAGGGAATTTCGAATCTCGTCCCGAGGGGCGGTAACTAATATCTCGTTTTTTGCAAAAGCACTCATTTTGGCACGCCTGTCGATGCCTGGCAGCACGGGAAGCAGCATTAGGAAAGGCGCGGGGCGGCTCTCCAAGCGAAAAATATTCCGCATTAACACTCCATTGTGAAGCTGATCCACGCCAGCGAGTTCCACGTCGGCATCTACGATCAGCGTGTCATGCGCTTGAAAGAGGCCGTAGAGTATTTCGGAAAGGGACAATGGTTTCTTGGCGTTCACGCGCTGCACAAAATCGCTGCGACCCATCAGCATCCGGTGGTCGATGTCATAGCCCCAACGAAGGAGCTGCTCGAACGTCATCTTCGAGACGATGTCTCGATTCTTCACGAACCGGACTCCTTCCTCGCCTAGAATGGCCACGATTTGGCGTTTAATGAATTCAGCGTTCGCCTCAAGGTCGTCAGCCTGATACCGCGGCCGCGCCTTCAAGTTGCCGGACGGGTCTCCTATTGCCCCTGTGAAAGTGCCGAGCACAATCACCACCGAATGCCCGAATTCCCTGAATTTATTAAGTTTGTAGAGGCAGGCGAGGTGTCCGAGGTGCAGTTTGTTGTTGAGCGGATCAATGCCCCATTTCACGGTCAGCTTTTCGCCTTGCATCAGTCGCTGGGCAAATTCCAGTCGCCCGCCGCCGACAACATTACCCGCGATGAGCCGCGCATTCTCCAGCAGTGAGTGATATTCAGTTTGGTGGACGCCAGCGTTGACGTGCGACTTGGGTTCGTTCACGAAGATGCCGAAAGTGGTGCATCTCACGAAGGGCTTACCCACTGGTAGTAAGCCGTTGTCGCCGCATGCATCAGGCAGGCAGAGCGCGGCGAGAGATTCATCCGCCAAGGCCCGGGAGATGCCCTCCGAGGTGGGCTGTTCATTCGCCTTATTCAGCGCCTCGACATCAAAGCCGCGATCCGAAAGATCGTCCCGGCATTGTTCCAGCGCCGTGTTCTTGGTCACGATGCCCTGAATTTTTGTCGCGTCCCCGGAGCGGTTGCACAACACAAGCTGGAACTCATAGCTCAACTCTCCGATCATAGGATACTCGCAGTATTCCATGAAATCTGAAACGTCACCTGCCACATTGTTAGACAAAGGAATCACAAAGAAGTAATGCGGGTTGCCCAATTCAATCAGGCTCTTCAATTGCTCCTGGCTATCAAAGCCGTTAATTTTCATGCTCTCCAAATCTACGGTGCCGCCTTCGGTGAGTTCCACATACTTCGCCACTTGCAATCTGGCGCGTTCCGCGGCTTTGTAGGACACCGCCTCGGAGTTACCGAGGTGATAGATGGTGATTTCGTTCATTTGACGTTTCTTGGTGGGGTGTGGTCGCCGCCGCCGGATACCTTTTTTTCTCCTCTTTTCCGTTCCAGCGCTGGCCGTGCCTTCTCTCCGGAGGAAAACGATTTCAGCGATTCGAGGCCCTGTTGAAAGAGGGCATAGACCTGCGCCTTGGAAAGCAGTCCCATGTTGGAAAAGAGCAGCAGGGCGAAAAGGAAGCTGAAGAAACTGACCGTCCACGTCACCGCCGTAACAAATTGGGGACCGTTTTGAGTGGACAAGAATCGGGGCGCGACAAAGTAGACGCTGCATGCGGTCGCCAACGCGGCCAGCAAAGCGAGAAAGGCGGAAAGGATCGACAAGCCCGGCGGCTTCGTTGTCCCGGGCCGCTCTTTCGCTTGGCGTCCGGTCAGATCAGCGAAGCTCTCGAAAAGTTGGTCCATGGTTTCGCCCTTTTTGAAGACCCGCACGCTGTGGCGTGCCGCGGCGAGCGTCTTTTCAATGAGCTTGGTATTCTGCCGGTCCGTGCTCCCGGTCCAGATCAGGATTTTCATGCACTGTCCATTGTTTCCCAAGAACGCGAGAAACGTATCGAGTTCGGTCACGTCCGTAGGCAACGCAAGCGCCATCTGTTCATCCGGCGGAAATCCCAAATCGAAAATCAAAACGTCAATCTTGATATTCCGCATTACTTCGCGCGCCTTTGCCAACGTGAAGGCAAAAGTCCCTTGGCACCGATAGTCCTTGCAAATCAACTCCCCGATCGAATGCCAGACCGGGTCATCGTCAACCAATAGCACTTGGAGTGGGCGCATGCGCGGGAGCTGGAACTCGGGGAAACAATCTTAGTGTCCGAGCGCGCCCGGTGCCGACGAGGCCGCACAGACCCGCGCCAATACCTTGCCTACCTCCCTCTCTTCCAAGACCTGAGAGCAAGCACCTTGCCCGCCCGGCCCGCTTTTGGGCCCAGCGGATATTCGCACCTGCGCCCCGAGCCACTTGCTCCACATTTCCGCATGAATCTCCAATCGCTCTCGATCGAGCACTAGTTCCACGCTTCCATCTGAAGGATGTATCGGCAAGCAAGCTCGGAGCATGCTGTAAAAGCCGGTTTGCAGATCGTCTCGGGATATCTGGAGGATGGAGGCAAAACGGTTCCAATCCACGTCGGTCACGAGCGTTTCCGGCCGCGGAAAGAAGCCTGGACTCAGAATGCGGTTGTAAGATTGGTGCGTGGCGGCCGCGAGGATGGGTAGGAACGTTTCCTCGTCGAATCTTTCCTTCTCAAGAAAATGATATACATGAAACTCCTTCAGAATATCCACCGCCAGCCGCACGGTGCCCTTGCCGGTCAGGACGATGGCTTGCGTGCCCTCTTTCTTTTTCACGATGGCTTTCATGGTCTCAATGCCGTCCAATCGGCTCTCGTCCTTAGGATCTAGGGAGAGATCAACGATGACCACATTGAAGAAGTATTGGTCGAGTGCGGCCAGTGTCGACGGCAGATCGCGGGCCTGCATCACTTGGTACCCCTTGGATGCCAGCATCCCCGCAAAGATGCTTTGCCACAGGTCGGTGTCCTCACTAACGAGAATTCGATTTGGGTTATTCATTCGCTTGATTCTAAGTTCATGCTTGGTGCCGGAAAGAGCAGCCTAAAATAATTCCCCCTGAGCAAACCGGATTGGCTCTCCTTCAGGGAACCGGGTTGGTGGTCCACGGACCCTCCCAGCTTGGACATGTAGCGATCGATCCACCAGAGTCCATAACCGGTGCCCACTCCGGTTTTGGACAGGGAATTACCCCTTTCAAAAATCCGAACCGCTTGCTCCTTGGGAATCGTCACGCCATTGTCAAAAACCGAAAGGAGAATGTAGCCATTGCCCAGGGTGCATGATATTTCCACGAGGTCGGCTCTGCCGGCTTTTTTGACGTTTCCCACTAGTTCCTGGAGTATCTCTGAGAGCGCGTCCCTGCTCACCGTGATGATCGGGCTTGGATCGCACAAAACCAGCTTGATAGGCAACTGGTGAAGCTCTAATAATTTTGGCTCGATCTGGCGGAGAAACGCTGACAAATCCACGGCCTCTTCCTCCATGCTAACTTGGTTCTCAAAGTGCTCTACGGTCCGAAGGGCATCAAACGCTGCTTGGTGTATCAAGCCGGCCCATTCCTGTTCCTGCGGCTGGGATGCGAGCTTTTGCTTGAGCATTTTGGAAAGGACGAGAATGCCACCAGCATAGTTATTGATCCGGTGGGTGATGTTGCCGGAAACGGAGCCAAGCGCAGCCAAGGAATCCGCCGCGGCAAATCGCTTCTTGTTTCTCATCGTTTTCACAGCGATGGCACCCTCCCGTGCAAGGAGTGTCATCATTTCCTCATCGAGCAGGGAGAAATGATTCAATTGGTTGCTCTCGATATTAAGGGCTCCGACGCATTTGCCGTCCTCCGTGAGCATGGGTACGCAGAGAAGCGATCGAATCGTTCCTTCGGTCAAGTCGTAATACTCCAGACATTCCCGCACGTCGGGAATATTGCGAGCCTCGCGGTTGGTCACGCAGGCCCACACGACCCCCTTTCCTGCTGGGATCTCCGGGACTTCTCCCGCTGCACCGCTGAGGCCCTTAGCAGGATCGACCCGAATTGCGTTCCGATCGTTTGTGAGCAGGCACACCCCTCCCAAAGTGGAACC
>JANNGC010000458.1:0-1874 GCA_031380445.1 Pedosphaera sp. | reverse complement strand
GTGGCCGAAGGCGAGCCGGGCCATGACAGCATCAAGATCTGCGAGGACACGGATGGCGATGGCAAGGCCGACAAGTTCACCGTCTTTGCCGACAAGCTGAACCTCGCGACCGCGCTCGTGTTCGTGAACGGCGGCATCATGGTTTCGGAAGCGCGCCACATGCTCTTCCTGAAGGACACCGACGGGGACGGCAAGGCCGATGTCCGTCAGGCCATTCTCCCCGGCTGGGGCACTGGCGACACACACGCGATGCAGAGCAATCTCGGTCGTGGCTTCGACAATTGGCTCTACGGCGCGGTCGGTTACTCAAACTTCCGCGGCAATGTCGGCGGCAAGGACCAGCAGTTCGGCCAGGGCGTCTTCCGCTTCAAGGCCGATGGCTCGGCGCTGGAGTTCCTCCATCAGTATAACAACAACACCTGGGGCTTCGGCCTTAACGCCGAGGGTGATGTCTTCGGCTCGACGGCCAATGGCCACCCGACTTTCTACGGCTACCTTCCGGCTCATATCCTGACCCCGACGCAGCCCGGCCCCGGTCGGCGCGGAGGAGGTGGCGGCGGCGGCGGTGGCGGTGGATTTCGTCCCGGCTACCGGCTCGATGACAAGCTGGGTGACGCACCTGCGCCGACTGCCAATGTCCGCCGGTTGCCGTCCGCCAAGTCGCTAGCGCCCGGCATGAGGATGCATCCGAACACGCCGAACGTCCGCATGGTCGATAACTTCGGCGGCTACACGGCGGCGGCGGGCCACGCCTTCATGGTCAGCGACGCACTGCCGCCGCGCCTGCAAGGCAAGGCGCTCGTAACGGAGCCGACCGCGAAGTTGATCGGCATCATGGATATTCAACGCGACGGCGCGGGATACAAGGCCAGCGACGGCTTCAACCTGCTCGCGAGTGCGGACGAATGGATGTCTCCAATCTTCGCCGATGTCGGCCCAGACGGTGCGGTCTGGGTGATTGATTTCTACAGCTTCATCATCCAGCACAACCCGACGCCGAGCCTCCAATCTGCCGGCGTCCAGGCCACGACGGGAAAAGGCGGGGCTTACAAAACAGAGAACGATCTGCGCGACCAATCCCATGGCCGCATCTATCGCGTCGTCTGGAAGGATGGTCCGAAAAGCTCCATCAAGTCCCTCGCCAAGGCGAAGCCGTCCGAACTCGTGGCGGCGCTCGACAGCGGCAATCAGTTCTGGTGCCTCACCGCGCAGGGTTTGATCGTGGACAACAAGTTGACGGATGCCGCCCCGGCCTTGAAGAAGCGCGTGCGCTCCGGCAACGGCGGCAAGGGCGCTATCCATGCCCTTTGGTCGCTGGAAGGCATCGGTGCGCTCGACAAGGATACGCATCAGGCCGCGCTTCTCTCCAAAGATCCGGGGCTGCGTCGCAATGCCATTCGCGCGCTTCCGACGAACGAAGCCGGCCGGCAGTTGTTCTTCAGCAGTTCAGTCATCCAAGACCCGGATCTGGTCACCCGCCAGGTGGCGTTCGTGAAGCTCGCGGAGTTTCCGACCATTCCTGAAATTAAAACCGTGGTTGCCCAACTCTCCCGCGTCCCGGTCAACAACAGCGACTCGTTCCTGAACGACACGCTCACGTTGCTGGGACGCATCCACAAGGTCGCGGACGTCGGAGAGAACGAGGTCAAGGTCACGGCCGGCGACACGAAGCGCGGTGAAGAACTGTTCTACGCCAGCCCGACGGCACAGTGCGCCGCTTGCCACACTGTGAAGGGCAAGGGCGGCGACGTCGGCCCCATCCTCGACGGCATCGCCGTCCGTGCGGACAAGGCTTACATCCTGGAAAGCCTGATGGACCCGAATGCCAAGCTCGCCAAAGGATTTGAAAGCCTGACGATTTCGCCCATGCCGCC
>JANNGC010000442.1:0-12185 GCA_031380445.1 Pedosphaera sp. | reverse complement strand
CGCCGAGTCCGCGCGATCATATTTGGTCCACCATTGTTTCTTGGCGAGTGACAGAAACACGCGGACTCGGCGGTCCGCGCTCCTACCCCGCCCGGAACGAGATGCGCGCAATCATCTCCTTGCCGAAGCTGCTTTGGAGTTGCGTCAGAATTTCCTTCCGGCGGTAGCGCACGATTTCCGAGAGCCACACGCTGCTGTCCACGGTCACGAACAAGGTTCCCTTGTGAACGCTCGTCGGCTGTGCGTGCGCGGTGACGGTCGGGTCAATCAGGTTGTTCCAGACCGTCACGATTTCCGCCTCGGCCTGGCGGCGGTCCATGCGGAGGGATTTGAAGAGCGTGCCGACCAGTTGCTCGGCGGACTTCTCGCGGCGTGCGACGGTTTTTTCCAGCGGCGTCACATCCACGCCGCGCCACGCGGCGAGCACGCGGTCGCGCTGGGAACGCCTCGGCGCGCCCAGCGCCGGGATGAATTTTCGCGGCGGCATCATGCTACGCGGGAGCATGGGCCGACACGGATTGCTCGTCCAGCACGAGCACGCCGTGCGGCGGCAGATCGTAACTGCCGGTGAAATTGTTGCCGGAAAGAAAATCGTGCATAGGCTTGTAGAATTGCAGCCGCACAGGCGTGTTCTGATGATTAAGCAGGAAATAAATCTTCCGCCCGTCCTTTTCCCGCATGCTGACCTCAATCGTGTCGGGAACTTTCAGGAGCGGATGCAGCCCGCATAGATTCCGCAGCCACACCACGAGGTCGCAATAAAACGCCTGCGAACTTTGCGTGCCGATGTACACCGCGCGCCCGAGGCCAAAGGTGTTCATCGTCATCGCCGCGCGGCCCGCGTAAAAATCCTTCGCGTAGGTCGCGATGACCTGGCAGCCCTTCGGCTCGATGAGGTCGCACCACAATTTTCCTGGATGCAGATGGGTGGCCGGAAAGCCCGCCTTGAACGTCAGATGATTCTCCTCGCCCACCGGCAACGGATCGAACTCCCGCACCTCCAGCCCGAACACGTCCGTCAGGTCATGCGGAAAACCCGTGTCCGGCGCGATGTGATGTTCGTCCACCAAACCCGTGTTGAACGTGCTCACGAGCATCCCGCCGTTTTGCACGTAAAGTTTCAGCCGGTCCGCCTCGCCGCCCGCGAGCAACCCAAGCGACGGCGCGAAGACGATTTTGTATTTCGACAAATCCTCCGCGGGCCGCGCGAAATCCACCGGGATGTTCCGGTCGTGCAGCGCGGTGTAGAAAAGCTGGATGTGCTCGCGGTAATTGAACGCCGCGTTTGGCTGGCGCGTGAATTTCGTATGCCACGCGTTCTCGTGACTGAACAGAATGCACACGTCCGCCGGCACGCACGAACCCTGGAGCACCGGCGCGAGCCGCTTCAGCTCGTGGCCGATTTGTTTGATCTCGCGATAGCTCCGCGTCTCCGCCGAACCGTCGTGGCTCAACACGCCGCCGTAAAATTTCTCCGGCCCGATGCGGGGCTGCCGCCAGAGAAAGTAGAGCACGCCGCACGCCCCGCGCGACACGAGCTGATGCGTGAAGAGCCGCACCACGCCCGGCCGCACCAAGGAATTCACCTTCTGCCAGTTCACGTTGCCCGCCTTCTGCTCGATGACCCAGAAGCCGCAGTCCCCGTCCGGCGTGCGCACGTCGTGCTTCTTCAGCGAGCGCATCATGTCGATGTCGCAGGCGATTTCGGCGGAGCGCGTGTTGATGGTCGCGTTGCTGTCCAGCGACACGAAATCCAAAACCTCCGCCATGTCGAAATGATCGAAGTTCCGCGTGAGCGCGCGCAGGTTCGTCGTCACCGGGATGCCCGGCGTCAGTTCGCGCAACAGTTCCGCCTGCATCCGCGCGTAGGCCACCACCGTGTCGCTGGAGAAGCGATACCAGTCCAGGACCAGCGCGGGATTGTGATCGTAAGGCGCGTAACGCGGCAACGGCACTTCCTCAAATTGCGCCACGCGCTGGCCCCAGAAGGTCAGCCCCAGCAGCTCGTTCAACCGTTCCACCGTCTCGTATTTCTGCTTCAGCCAGCAGTGCCAGTCTGCGCGCGTCTCCTCGTTGAAGGCCGTCTCCGTGTGATGTCCGCCCAGCCCGTTGTCGATTTGCCAGGCGATGAGCGCGGGATGTTTCCCGAGCGCGCCCGCCAGCGCGCGCACGATGGCGCGCGAGTAATCCCAATAGACGCCGCTGTTCAGGCAATACGCGCGGCGCGTGCCCTCATGCCGCGTGCTGCCGCGCTCATCGACGGGGAGAATTTCCGGATGCTTGCGCGCGAGCCAGACCGGCGGCGCGGCCGTGGGCGTGCCGAGCACCACCTTGATGCCCGCGTTATGGAAGAGATCGAGCGCGCGGCGCATCCAGTCGAAGTTGAATTTCCCCTCCTCCGGTTCGTAGAGGCCCCACGCGAACTCGCCCATGCGGACCACGTTCACGCCCGCCTCGAGCATCAGTTGCACATCCGTCTCCCAACGCGACTCCGGTGCCTCGGCGGTGCCGGCGTACGGGAAGACCCAGTGTTCGGGATAATAATCGACGCCGAAATACATGCCGTGCCTTTCGTTCGGATTTGCTGTTGCAAGGATGCTGCTCCTCGCGCCGCGAAATGCCAAATGGCAAATCGGGTAAAGTTCGGGTGTGACGAAGCGAGCACGCGGCAAGCATCTCAGGCGAACGTGACCGCAAAGCGAAGATGCTCGCCCTGCTCGCTTCGCTTGCGCTGAATTAGGCGGTCTGGCAACAGGGAAACTTTAGGTGGCTGCTTGGATTGGCTCTGGAAAGAACAGCGCTCTTAGCCATGCGATGAGCACGTCAGCTTGTGGCGCATTTGGATCAAGAAATCTGGCTGTGATGGACTGCCCCAAAGGTCGTCCTGGCTCGGCTTGCCAAGCAAGCCATGTGTGGATCAAAACTTTTGGTTCCGCGAGCGGCCCAAACCGCCGTTCTTCGTTTGGGATGCCAGCCACGCTCGCTTGAGCATGGGCGAACAGTCCGTTACCAACAGGAACGAGAAAGCGCAGAAAGTCCTCAAGGATTCCGGCCGTTTGATTGTTTGGCATAATCCAGACTCCAAACCTTGGGAGGAGCGAATCCGCCGGAGGTTCAAGAATGGTTCCAGTTGCGGAAGGATGCTCCGGCACACCCACGAAGCCTGCAGCATTCAGTCGATGTCTAAGGGCATCCCAGCGGCCGGCCAGATTTGTGTCTGCATCCAGCACCATGCCGAGCACCGCAATATCGCTTTCCTTCAGGCGGACGGGAAAATTTTCCAACAGTTGCTCGACATTCCCCTGTGGCTTTATCTCGTCGAGCTTTTCTAATCCTCTTTGGCCGAACAGAGCTTTGAAGACGTGCTCATCATCAGGGCCTTCGACCAATAAGATGCGTTTGCCCGGCATAGACTCAGCGCAGTTCGATCTGCTCGCGGGTGGCTATCCGTAACTCCGCCTCTCGAAAGAGAGTCGGGATTACAGACTCGCCCTTGACTGAGAGCCGGGCCAGAACGCCCTCGTCAGGATCTTCGTTGGCAGCTTCTTGAAAAGACTTGATGCAATCCCAACTGTGCGACGTGGCAAACACTTGAACTCCGAGTTGACGGGCCATGCGGAAAATTACCCGCCAGACATCAGTAAGAATCGAGTGGTGCAAGCCATTCTCGATTTCGTCAATCAACAGCACTCCCCCGCGAGCGCAGCTTAGAGAGAGAATGATTCCAAAAAGTCTGTTCACCCCGTCTCCAAAACTTCGCAGTGGAACCGGATGCGAGCACATTTGACTCTTGGCAATCGCCGTCCGTGATCGGGGTCCTGTATCGCTGCCAATCATCGAAACCGCTTCGATGTCGGGTGAAATAATTTGTAACGCTCGCACGACTTCCTTTTCGGCATCCGTCAAGGCGATCGCATCCCAGAAGGCAGCCAGTTGGCTTGTGGACCTTGAACTGAACGGATCCAGAAACACGCACGGCGTCGTTACACCTTCCCCAGTTTCCGAGTTCGTTCTTCGATACATTCGGGCACGATCTATCCGAATCACGCGGCGTCGATTTGGCAACTCGACTTCGAGGGCTGGAAACCCGCTGGCCTCTCCAAACAAGTCAGCGTCAGCACGGACAAGTCGCCTTCCCTGTTCAGGCGTGTATTCCTCCGTGAACCACCCGACACGAACAGACAGGGTTTTGACCGGAGAGTGGCCTCCATTCTCGTTTGAAATGGTGATCGCTTCCTCACAGCCTGCCAGGCTCGGAAATCCGGTGAACAAGCTGCAAAATGAAGTGGAATCCTGCGGCGTGATGTTGACCGGAGCTTCCTCTGGGCGTTGGTCAACCTCTTCGCGATAGTTGAGGATGCTGTAAAAGGTTGTGGGGGAACCCTCCGTGACAAGGATGCGTATCGCTTCCAAGAGAGAGGATTTTCCAGCGTTGTTCTTGCCAGTAATGAGATTCACTCGTCCGAATGGTCCGACGCGCAAGTCGCGCAGCGAACGAAAGCGGGACACGCCTAGTTTGCAAATTGGATAGTCCATGATTCTCTTCGCTTGGTGGAGAGGGACGGCCCGCTCACACCTGTGATGAACTCCGAGTTCTTTGCTTTGGCAACATGAATTCTTTCAGTGTGTAAACAGGGTAGCGGTCACAAGTCGAAACGGAAGAAATTTCACACCTTCACCCACCCCCTTTCTCCGGCTGCTCTGCAAAATCCGGCCAAAGCTTTCACGGCGGAAGAATGAGCGGGATGGCCTGCCGTTTGTTGCGCTTGTAGATCGCGAAGTCCCGCCGGTCGGTCGTGATGACGGGATGGTCGGGAAACAGCTCGCTCATGCGGACGACGCAGAGGTCGCACAGGTCGGGCTGGCGGTCGGCGTAGCGCGCAGCCAATTCGGCTACGTGCGCGCGGTTGTCTTCCAGACTGAAGGAGAGTTCCACGAGCCCGCTGGCCAGCACGTCGAGGACGAGGGGCACGCTGTTCAAGAGGTAAGCCGCCTCGGTGAGGACGGATTCGCAGGTCAGCAACGGCTCGGTCACTTGCGCCGCCAGTTCCTCGGCCCAGGCGTGGTGCTGATCCTGAGAGTTCAGGAAGGCGACGAGAAAGCCGGTGTCGGCGATGGCTTTCATCGCTTGCCAAAACCCTCGCGGGTGGACAGGTCGCGCGGCCCACGGGCTTTGCCGGCGAGCGCCATCCAGGGCTTGCTGGCGGTGGTGGAGCGCGCTTTTTCCAACTGCTGGCGGACGACTTCACCCTGCGTCAGGCCGGTGTTCTCGGCGGTTTGCTTGACCCACTCGGAGAGTTCCTTCGGAAGCCGGATGCTGAGTGTGTTGCTCATACGGCAGAAGTGTAGGACATGACTTTTTGAAAGCAATCACGGCTTCAAGGCAGGCGCATCTGAAAATATGCCACAAATGAAGGCGGTTCCATTCGCCTGACAAACATGCCCCTGCCTTCCTTCCCAGCCAGCGGGACAAAGTCAGGGGAATGTTTGTCAGGGGAATAAGTTTCAAAGCGCATTTTGATGCGTCTGTTCTGGCATCCCGTCAGGTTCAACCCCATCCGGGGTTGTGGCCGTGATGGCCCGTAACCCCCGGTTCGCTAGCCGGGGCTATTCACGTTCAAGCCCTCCGGGCTTGGCGCAAGGCCAGAAACGCCGCGTCAGATTCTCCAGTGTTTCCCTGACTCCATGCTTTTCAAACTTCAGCCATTCGTCAAATCATCCGGCATGAAACTCTGTCGCTTCCTGAACCAGAACCAAATCCGCATCGGTCTGTGGAACGAGGGCGGAATGATCTCCGACCTGAGCGCGGCGGGCGTGACGCAACTCACGCCGTTGCTGGAGCGTGACGATCTCGTGGCGCACTTGCGCTCGCTCGCGGCGCAAAAGTTGCCGGAGGTTTCGCCGAGCGAGGTGCGGTTGCTGCCGCCGGTCGAGCGGCAGGAAGTGTGGGCGGTGGGCGTCACGTACCTGCGCAGCAAGAAGGCGCGGATGGAGGAATCAGATTTCAGCGCCACGGCTTACGACAAGGTTTATGACGCGCCGCGCCCGGAGTTGTTCTTCAAGTCGATGCCCGAGAAAGTCGTGGGCACGGGCGACGCCGTGGGCATCCGCAGCGATGCCAAGTGGAACGTGCCGGAGCCGGAACTGGCGCTGGTGCTGAACTCGCGCGGCCGCGTCGTCGGCTACACCGTGGGTAATGACATGAGCTCGCGCGACATCGAGGGCGAGAACCTGCTCTATCTGCCGCAGGCGAAAATCTACGACCGGGCGTGCGCGGTGGGGCCGTGCATCGTGGTCGGCGAGAGCGAGGAAGCGGCGCGCGGGTGGACTATAGCCGTGCAGATTTTGCGCGGTGGTCAAGCGGTGTTCTCCGGTCAGACTTCGGTATCGCAGATCAAACGCACGTTCACCGAGATGGCGGAATATCTGTTCCGCTCGCAGACCTTCCCACAAGGCGCGGTGCTGCTCACGGGCACAGGCGTGGTGCCGGGCGATGACTTCACGCTGAACGCGGGCGACGTGGTGCGGATTGAGATTTCAGGAATCGGGGTGTTGGAGAACAGCGTGATGGTGGTGTGAGGGGAGAAATTCCAAATCCCAAAGTTCAAATCCCAAACAAATTCCAACGGCCTAAATTCTAAACCGATCACAACGAGACGAAGCCGCTCTTGGAAATTTGGACTCTTGGAATTTGTTTGGGATTTGGGATTTGGATTTTGAAATTTAGAACTGCTGCTCTTTGAACGCGTCCAGTTTCGCGCGCAGGGCCATCGCGGAATCATCACTCAGCTTCGGCGTGCTGAAGACGCCGAGCCATGCGCCGTCGGCCCGCACTACGGTGCAGAGAATGGCGTGCTCGAAGCCCCACAAGAGTTCCTCGACGACGGCCCCGCCGGCTTGCAACCCGCGCAGGGTGGCGGCCAGCGTGCGCCACACTTCGTCATCGCCGGCCAGCACGAGTTCGCCGCTGGCCAGCGCGGAAAAACCGGCGGACAAATCCGCGCCGCCGCCTGCCGCGAGCACGCCGTCGAGCGCGAATTCGCGTTGCATCCAGGATTCCATCGTGCGGCGGCTCATGTCGTGTCCTGGGCGCGGATGAAGAGCGACTGGCCGTCCTGAAAGCGGGCGATGACGCGCCCCGGCGCGGAGAGAAATTCCAGTCGCTCCAGGTGGCCGACAGGAATCAGCGCCTGGATTTTTGCGCCGCCCTCGAACGCGGCCGCGCAGAGCTGGCGACGCGCGGCGGCGCTGGGTGAGCCGATTTCGTAGAGCACTTCGCCCGCGTCCGAGCACACGACCAGTTCGTTGATGAGCGGCACTTCTTCCACCGGCGCGCTTTCGGCCAGGACCAGTGGCGGCGAAAATTTTTCCACGCTGACCGCCGGCTCCGGTTCAGGCGTGGCCACGGCGCTTTGAAACAAATCCGCCGTCGGCATTTCATCCGTGATGCCCGCTTCTCCACCCGCCGCCTCGTCGCGCTGGCGCACCGCTTCGAGCAGGAGAAATTCCCACGAGCCTTCCAGCGTCTCGCGCGGCGGTTCGGCGAAGGGCAGGTGCTTGAACTCGCCGCCGGTGATGGTGAGAATTTTTTGCAGCCCCGCTTCGCCCGTGACGCCGCCGCACTCCGCGTGAATGAGCGCGCCGGTGCGGATGTAAATGCGTCCGCGCTGCCCGCGTCCGGTCAGTTCGAGGATGAGCGAATGCCGGCTCAAGCATTCCATCTGGATGATGTCTTCGATGCCCACGCGCCGGAGCATCCCGCGAAAACCCTGCTCGACGGGCAGGCGCACGAGTTCGTTCAAAGCGGCGTAGAGCGCCTCGTAGCCCTTGGCGTCGTGCGGTTTTTCCAGCACCAGTTCCGCGCCGCCGTTGAAGGCGTGCGAGCGGCACTCGTCGTCAAGGAAGCCGCTGAGCACGGCCTTCTTGAGCTGCGGATGTTTGCGGTTGATGAGGAGCAGGAGTTGTACGCCATCCACGACCGGCATCCGCACGTCGAGCACGGCGAGGTCCACCTGCTGGGCGTCGAGCGCGCGCAGGGCGGTCGCGGAATCTGCCGCGACCAGCACCGTCCAGCCACCCTCGCTCAACCGCTCCATGTAGGGCTGAAGCAGTTCGAGGAACGGCTCGTCGTCGTCCACGAAGAGCACGGTCTTGCGATTGGTGTTGTCGGAAGTCATTTCGAGCGCACGGGCGGGCGCACTCTACGCGAAAATTGAAAATCCAAAATCCAAAATTTGTGCGCGTGGAAAATCAGGGCGCGGCGTGGTCCTTGAGACTGGAAGCTGCGAAGACCGGGCGCGCCTGGGAGCGTCAGCTTCCAGCCGGCGCGTTTCTGGTCCCAAGCGCAGCTTCGCGCCGGCAAGGATGCCGGCGCTCCCAGGTTTTGACCAAGAGCAGTGCCGAGTTGCCCCCTGGCTGTGACCCGCCGGGAATAACCATTTGCAACCGCGCATCTAACTTCTAAATTCCGAACCCAAATTCATGCGGCAGTTCACGACCATCGCCAGCAACACGTTTATGGAGCTTGTCCGGCAGCCGATTTTTCTGCTGCTGGCGACGGCTTCCGCCGTGTTCTCGGTGTTCCTCGCCAGCGTGCCCTACTTCGGGTTCGGCGATGACCCGATCCTCGTGAAGCAATCCGTGCTCGCCGTGATGCTGCTCGTCGGCTTGCTCGGCGCGGTTCTGAGCGCGAGCAATACCTTGGCGCGCGAAATCCGCACCGGCACCGCGCTCTCGGTGCTCTCGAAACCTGTCGGGCGAGCGCAATTCATCTTCGCCAAATACACCGGACTCGCCGCCGCGCTGGCCGTGCTGAACTACATCAACATGGTCGCCGCGCTCACCGCCAGCCGCATGACCTTCGACGCCTACGGCTCGGCGGACTTGCGCGCGCTGGGGATTTTCTTCGGCGCGCTGGTCCTGGCCTACGCGGCGGCGGGGTTTGCGAATTACTTTCTGCGCCGCCCGTTCGTCTCGCACGCGATGTTTGCCGTGGTGGCCATGATCACCGTGGCCTTTCTCGTCATTCATTTTCTGCCCAAGGAGCACGACGCTACTTCCTCGGGCGGCGTCACTGACTGGCGCATCGTGCCCGCGTCGGTGCTGGTTCTTTTCGCGCTGTGGATTCTCGCCGGACTCGCGCTGGCCTGCTCTACGCGGCTTGAGATGATTTCGACCCTGGCCATCTGCTCGGGCTTCTTCCTGATGGGGCTGATGTCCGACTACGTTTTCGGCACACGCGTTCGTGACGGCTCATGGTGGGCGAACATCCCTTACGCCATGCTGCCGAACTGGCAGTTGTTCTGGGGCGGCGACGCGCTCATCGCGAAGAAGTCCATCGCGTGGGTGCCGTATCTAGGCTCGTCGCTGGCCTACACGGTGTGTTACGTCGGTGCCGCGCTGGCCGTCGCGCTGTGCTTGTTTGAAGATCGGGAACTGGGGTGATGTGATGCGCGTGAGTGAACTCATTTTTAACGCAGAGGCGCAGAGACGCAGAGACGCAAGAGCGGAAAGCCATGAACAAGGTGTGGATCTCAGCGGGCGCGTGGCGCTTCTGGTTCCCCTCTCCCCTCAACGGGGAGAGGGGTTAGGGGTGAGGGGGGGGAACGTGGAGAGGCTCCCGACATTGCGGAAGTCCTCTGACATCACCACCCCTCACCCTCATTCCCTCTCCCCGTTGAGGGGAGAGGGAGGTCTGCCTCCGCGTTTTCTCTGCGCCTCTGCGTCTCTGCGCCTCTGCGCTAAATCTTTTCCGCACTGGAACCACAACTGATGGAACAGAATCGAACCAAACTGACGCTCGTGAATCTCGCTGTGCTGCTCATCGCGGGCGCGGCGGGATTGGGCGTTGCGCTCAACGCCCATGTGCTCACCGCCACGGTCGCCATTGTCTTCTGCGGCATTGGTTTTCTCGCCACGTTGATTAGCTACATCCTCATGCAACTGGTCGAGCGCGAGAAGAACGAGCGCCTCGAATACGACGAGCTGACCAAGTCGCCTTCGGCCTCTGCCCTGTTCAACAAGGATGAGGTGTCCGCGCTGCCAGCACGCCGCTCGCGCGAGCAGTTCGAGCGGTTCGTGATTCCGGGCTTCACCCTCGCGCTGCTGCTGGGTGAGGCTGTCGGTGTTTTCTTCCTCTGGCGCTGGTTGCAGAAGCCGGTGGTCGCGATGGACAAGCCCATCTTCGCGCTGGTCATCTTCGCGGTCGTTACCTTGGTCTTCTTCATTCTCGGAAGGTTTTCCGTCGCGCTGGCGCGGCTGGAGAAGCAACGACTGCTCGAACCGCCCGCTGTGTCCGTCCTGTCCGCCGCTTATTTCTCCGCGCTGTCGGCGATCGCGACCGGGCTGGCTTATTTCGAGATTCCGCGCGCCGACCTCTACATCGCGCGCGCGCTGGTCATCCTGCTCGGCGTGCTCGCGGTCGAGACGCTGCTGACGCTGGTGTTGGAAAGTTACCGCCCGCGCGTGAAGGGCCGCGAGACGCGCCTCCTGTATCACAGCCGCGTGATGAGCCTGATTTCGCAGCCGGAAAGCCTCTTCACCACGGCGGCGCACGCGCTCGATTACCAGTTCGGCTTCAAGGTTTCCGACACCTGGTTCTTCCAGTTTCTTCAGCGCGCCTTCGCGTGGATTATTCTTGGGCAATTTGCACTGCTAGTGCTTTCGACCGCATTCGTCGTCATTGAAACCGGCGAGCAGGCGTTGCTCGAACGCTTCGGCAAGCCCGTCGCCGGCAGCGCGATTCTCGATCCCGGCTGGCACTTCAAGATGCCCTGGCCCATCGACAAAGTTCATCGCTACCAGACCGAGCGCATTCAGACTTTCGAGGTCGGCCTCGAACACGAGGAAGGCGGCAAGGAAGAAGACACCGTGCTCTGGACCGTGAGCCACGCGAAGGAGGAGTTCAACCTGCTCGTCGCCAGCCGCGAGAGCGTGACCAATCTCGATGGCGCGAAGAAAAGTCCCCCGGTGAATCTGCTCACCGTCAGCATTCCGGTGCAGTTCCAGATCACGAACCTCACGGCGTGGGCCTACAACAGTACCGAGCCGGATCATCTGCTGGAGAAAATTGCCACGCGTGAAGTGGTGCTCTACCTCGTGAACGCGGACTTGAACGAGTTGATGTCCACGGGACGCGGCGCGGCGGCCGAGGGATTGCGCCAGCGCATCCAATCCGCAGCGGATCAGCGGCAGCTCGGTGCGCGCATCATCATGGTGGGGTTGCAGGACATTCATCCGCCGGTCGCGGTGGCTGGCGCGTACCAGAAAGTCGTCGGCGCGCGGCAGGCAGCGGAGGCGAAGGTCAACGTCGCGCGCGCCTACGCCATCACTACGAATGCGCTCGCCGGTTCCATCGCCCGCCGCACGGTGCTGGGCGCCGAGGCGGAGGCCACGCGCACCAAGTCCATCGCGCTGGCCCGCGCCGCGTCGTTCACGAATCAGATTCCCGCCTATCGCGCCGCGCCGGAGATTTACACCACACGCGCTTACTTGCAGACGCTCGCCCGCCAGGGCGGCAACGTGCGCAAATACGTCGTCGCCACCACCAACACCGACGACGTGATTCAATTTGATCTGACGGAGAAGTACGAGCGCAGCCTGTTGGATGTGAACATTCCGGCGACGAAGAAGTGACGTGAAATCCCAAATCCCAAATCCCAAATCCCAAATAAATTCCAAGCACCAAGCTCCAACTTGGCTGCGGGGTGTGGGTGGCGTGGCGGACGACGGGGGCAGTGCGCGTGGTGAGGCACAAGACGCAGCGCTGCTGGTCCCCCTCGCCCCTCAACGGGGAGAGGGGGTAGGGGTGAGGGGTGGGAAGGCCGGGCGCGTTCGACAATGCGAGAGCCGTGGGCAACACCACCCCTCACCCTCATTCCCTCTCCCCGTTGAGGGGAGAGGGAGGCCGAACCCGGAGCGCCGGTTTCCAAACCGGCGCGGGGCGGAACGGAGCGCGGTCCCGCGCCCGGCGGGACCGCTTCACCGCGCGGACGACGAGGGCTTTCGCAAAAATCTCTGCGCCGGAAAAATTCGTGGCGTGAAGCGGCCTGAAGGCCGCGTTCCGGGAACGCGGCATTTGGGCAATCGCTTGGCCTTCACCTTGATCGAACTTCTCGTAACAGTCGCTATCATTGGAATTCTCGCGGCGCTTCTGCTCACGGCGGTTTCACGCGCGAAAGCAGGCG
>JANNGC010000404.1:0-4140 GCA_031380445.1 Pedosphaera sp. | reverse complement strand
AACATCGTGGCGGATGTCTCCGAGGCGCGGTTGCGGCGGTTCTTTACGAAAGAGGAGCGCGGATACCGCGTGCGCAAAGAGATTCGCGAGATGGTGATCTTCGCGCCGCAGAATCTCATCATGGACCCGCCCTTCACCAAGCTGGACCTTCTGAGCTGCCGCAACCTGCTCATCTATCTGACGGCGGAGGTGCAGAAGAAACTGATTCCGCTCTTTCACTACAGCCTCAGTCCCGGCGGCATCCTGTGTCTCGGCAGCGCGGAGACGATTGGCAATTACACCGAGCTCTTCACCGCGCTCAGCGGCAAATCACGAATCTACCGCCGGTCGGAATCCGTCCAGCGCACCGAGCCGATTGAGTTTCCGACGTCCTTCACCGCCAGCCCGGCCATCGAGCCGGAGACGCGGGCAGGAATCAAGCCGACCGCCAGTCTCCAGACGCTGGCGGATCAACTGATCCTGCATCACTACGCGCCGCCCGCCGTGCTGGCCAATGACAAGGGCGACATCCTCTACATCAGTGGACGCACCGGCAAATACCTGGAACCCGCCGCCGGCAAGGCCAACTGGAATGTCTTCGCCATGGTGCGCGAAGGGCTGCGCTACGAAGTGGCCGATGCCTTCCAGAAAGCGGCGCGGAAAAAGGAAGGCGTGGTCCTGCACGGACTCAAGGTCGGGACCAACGGCGGTTCGCAGTTCGTGGATGTGACCATCCGGCGGCTGGAGGAACCCGAGGCGCTTCAGGGATTGGTGATGATCGTGTTCTCCGATGTGGCCGCTCCGGTGGCGAGCAAGGCGACGGGCAAAGCGCCGCCCCCGCACGCCCGCAACGCCCGGCTGGCCGATCTGGAGCAGGAACTCCTGCGCGCCCGGGCCGAGGCGCGGGCCACTCACGAAGAGATGCAGACCTCGCAGGAGGAACTCCGCTCCACCAACGAGGAGTTGCAATCCACGAACGAAGAACTCCAGTCCACCAACGAGGAACTCACCACCTCGAAGGAAGAGATGCAGTCGCTCAACGAGGAGCTTCAGACCGTCAACACCGAGTTGCAGTCCAAGGTGGAAGACTTTTCGCGGACCAGCGATGACATGAAGAACCTGCTCAACAGCACGGACATCGCGACGCTGTTTTTGGACAACGATCTCAAGGTGCGCCGCTTCACCCCGCAGGCGACGAAGATCATCAAGCTCATCCCCACCGACGAAGGCCGACCCTTCACCGATCTGGCCTCGGAGCTGCGCTACCCGGAACTGGCCGACGACGCGCGCGAGGTGTTGCGGAAACTGGTCTCGGTGGAGAAACCGATTGGCGCGCAGGACGGCCGCTGGTTCACCGTCCGCATCATGCCCTACCGCACGCTGGACGACCGGATCGACGGCGTGGTCATCACCTTCGCGGACATCACGGTCTCCAAGACGCTGGAGGCGAAGCTGCGCGCCCTGCCCGCCGGTCAGCGAACGGATGTCGCCAAACCAACCGTGCAGCGGGCGAAGGCGGGAAAGAGGAAGAAGTAATCAGTAATCAGTGAACAGTGATGAAATCAGGAGAGCGAACGACATGATGAGCCAAATTGAACGACGCGCACACGGCCCGGCCGGACATCCCAAAGGGATGGTGTCCTGCCGTCCAGTCCCGAAGGGGCGTCATTCGTCAGCCCAGGGCGGAGCCCTGGGTTTGCGTCCAAGCCATTGCACTAGCCCTGTAAGGGCGTCACGGCGCACTCGCGCCAACGGTTCCGCCCTTTCAGGGCTGGGATTTTTCCGGATGCGTTACCCTGGGCTCCGCCCTGGGCTGACGAATGACGGCCTTTCAGGCCTGGCTGAAGCGCGCCGAGTTACGGGTTCAGAATCACTGATTACTGATCACTGATTACTTCCCCCAAAAAACACGCCATGCTCACCAAACCCACATCCTCCGCCGCGCAGGCCGACCAGCGCGAGTTCCGGGCCGGGCAGAAACAGCACCCGATGATGGCGGAACTTTATCGCCGTGCCGAAGCCCAGTTGAAACGGCAGCGGAAGAATCCGAAAGCGCCGCCGGCCCGGCCCGTTTTGGCCGCAGACGCGGAGCGGCAGTGCCACGAACTGCAGGTGCATCAGGTGGAACTGGAGATGCAGAACATCGCGCTGCAAAAGGTCCGGGACGAGTTGGAGCTGGCCTTGGGGGATTACACCGACCTCTACGATTTCGCCCCGGTGGGCTATTTCACGCTCGCCGCCGATAGCACCATCCAGCAGGCCAATCTCACGGGGGCCAGCCTGGTCGGCATCGACCGCTCCCGGCTGCTGGGCCGGTGCTTCGACCAGCTTTTTACCGCCGCCGGGCCGCGATCGGTTTTTCGCGCCTTCCTGCGCCAGGTCTTTGCCGGCCAGACCAAACAGTCCGGCGACTTCGAGCTGTTGCACCCGGGCCAGCCGCCCCGGGCCATCAACATCAAGGCCCAGCGTTCGCTCTTCGGGGACACCTGCCGCATCGCGGTGGTGGACGTGACCGAGCACAAAAAGGTGGAGGACCTGGTGCGCGTTTCGGAAGTCCGCTACCGGCGTCTCTTCGAAGCCGCGCACGATGGCGTGCTCCTGCTCGATCCCGCGTCGCGGTAGATCACGGATGCCAATCCGTTCATGACCAAGCTGCTTGGCTACAAGCACGACCAGTTGGTCGGGAAGGAATTGTTTGAGATCGGTCTGCTCAAGGATGAAACCGCGAGCCAGGAGATGTTCCGCAAACTGAAGGTGGACCGCCAAATCCGTTACGAAGATTTGCCGCTCGAAAGCCGGTCGGGCCGGCATCAGGAGGTCGAAGTGGTGGCTAACCTGTATCAGGAGAACGGTCACGCCGTCATCCAGTGCAACATCCGCGACATCACGGTGCGCAAGGCGGCGGCGGATGCGTTGCGCGCCTCGGAAGAACGCTTTCGCGCTGCCGTGGGCGTGGTCAGCAGTCTCATCTGGACCAACAATGCCCAGGGTTTGATGGAGGGCGAGCAGCCCGGCTGGGGTAAGTTCACCGGTCAAACTTTGAAAGAGTATCAGGGTTACGGCTGGGCCAAGGCGGTGCATCCGAAAGACGCGCCGCCGACCATCGCCGCCTGGAAGCGGGCCGTGGCGAAGAAAAGCATCTTCGAGTTCCAGCACCGTGTCCGCCGGCGCGACGGAGAATGGCGCTTGTGCTCCGTCCGCGCGGTGCCGTTGCTCCACGACGACGGCCAGATCCGCGAAAGGGTGGGTGTCCACACCGACATCACCGAGCGCAAGCAGGCCGAGGAAGCGCAGCACCGCCTCGAAGTGCTGGCCGCTTCCAACCGGAAGTTGCATGAGGAGATCATGCGGCGGCAGGCGGTGGAGGAATCCCTCCGGAAAAGCGAGCAACACCAAACCGAGCTCCTGGAGCAGTCGCGCGTCTTGCAGGAACAGTTGCGGCAATTGTCCCGCCAGATTCTCACCGCGCAGGAGGAGGAACGCCGGGAGATCAGCCGCGAGCTGCACGATGTCATCGCCCAGACGCTGACGGGCATCAACGTCCGGCTGGCCACCTTGAAGAAAGAGGCCGCGAGCAACGCCAAGGGTCTGGACCGCAACATCACCCGCACCCAGCGGCAGGTGGAGAAGTCGGTGGACATCGTGCATCAGTTCGCCCGCGAGCTGCGCCCGGCGGTGCTGGATGATCTCGGGCTGATCCCCGCGCTCCATGCCTACATGAAGAGCTTCACCACGCGCACGGGTGTCCGCACCCGGTTGACGGCCTTTGCGGCGGTGGAAAAACTGGAAAGCTCCAGGCGCACGGTCCTCTATCGCGTCGCGCAGGAGGCGCTCACCAACGTCGCCCGTCATGCGAAAGCCAGCCGCGTGGACGTGAGCATTCAGAAATTACCGGGCAGCGTCTGCATGAAGATCAAGGACGACGGCCAATCCTTCGACGTGGAACGCGTGCTGCGAACGACCGGAAAGGGACGCCTCGGTCTGCTCGGCATGAGGGAACGGTTGCAGATGGTCGGCGGATCTTTCGAGGTCGAATCCGCGCCCGGCCAGGGCACGACCATCGTGGCCCATCTTCCAACCGGCAAAGTTGCGCGGGGGGGGGGACGCAAAAATGTTGAACGAATTCACCGGAGGAAAAGCTGAATGAAGACGAGAGCAATG
>JANNGC010000399.1:0-7310 GCA_031380445.1 Pedosphaera sp. | reverse complement strand
ATACGCTTCACGGCATCGAGGTAGCGCTTGGAGAAATTCAAATCGCTCGCCGCCATCCAACTGCCGCCCAGATCCTGCGCCTGGCCGGCCATCGTCTTGCGCGCGGAGAGCGAGCCGGCGGTGAACTGCATCACGGCCTTGGTCAGCTCGGCGGGCGTGACAAGTTTGTTCTTCATCACTTCCAGTTCGGCCAGCATGGCGTCGCGCGCGGCCTCGAACTTGTTCGCCTCCATCATCGCACTCATGCCGAAGATGCCCGCGCCGCCCGGCGTGTAAGTCCACGCATCGACGGAATTCACCAAGCCCTTCTTCTCGCGCACCTGTTGGTAGAGGCGCGAACTGCGGCCATTGCCCAGCAAGGTCGCCAGCACGTCGATGAGGGGCATGTCGGGATGCCGCACGTCCGGGATGTGCCAGCTCATGTGCATGTGCGCGAGTTCAACCGTCGCTTCCTCGATGATCTCGCGCGGCGCAACTTGCTTGGGTTCCATCGCCAACGGCATCGACGGCATGGCGCGTGTCTTGGACTTCGCGTACGCGGCGCGGATTTGTTCCTCCACTTCCTTGGCGTTGATGTTGCCGACCACGACGTAGAACACGTTGTTGGGCGCATACTTTTCGCGGTAGTAGCTGAAGATGTCCTCGCGCTGGAGGTCGTTGAAGATGTCGGGATAGCCGATGACGGTGAAGCGATACGGACTCTGCGTGTACGCGACCTCGAAGAGCCGGCGCGCGGAACGCTGACGCGGATCATCCACGTTCATGTCCATCTCGCGGCGGATGACATCCATCTCCTTGCCCAACTCGTCGGCGGGGAGCGTGGCGTTCATCATGATGTCGCAGAGAATATCCACGGCGATCTTCGCGCCGGTGTTCGGCACGTCGATGTGATAGACCGTGCGGTCGAACGACGTGTAGGCGTTCATGTAGCCGCCCGCGTCCTGCACCTGCTTGTCAATGACGCCCGGCCCGCGATGGGTCGTGCCCTTGAAGAGCATGTGTTCGAGCACATGCGACAACCCCGCGCCGAGCCACTTGCCTTCATTGATGGAACCCGCGCGGCACCACGCCTGCGCCGAGACGACTGGCGCCGAGCGATCCTCGCGAATGATGAGTTGGAGGCCGTTGTCCAAAGTGACGAAACGGACATCGTTGGGAATGGACGGGGCGGAGCCGGACGGGGACGAATCAGCAGCAGTCAGGTTCAAAGTCATAGTCAGCAAACTTAAAAGCAGCGCAACTGCGCATTTCATGGTGCGCGGAAGTTACACGAGGAATAGAGGAGGGGAAGAAAGTTCAATCAGTCCTCACAGTAGATTGTTGGTTGAAATGGGCCATCGCACTTCCCCAGACAAATACCGTCCGACCACAAAACTATTTCCAACTTCCTTTCTTGGCGGCGATCGCGGCGGGACTACGCTGCCCGACGCGCATGGGCACGAACCGCATTCTGCATGTGGACGGCGACAGCTTCTTTGCGAGTTGCGAAATCGCGCTCGACCGGAAGCTGGCGGGACGTCCCGTGTGGGTCGGCGGCGGGCGGCGCGGCGACGGCATCGTCATCGCCGCGAATCGGATCGCGAAGAAGTTCGGCGTGGTGACGGGGCAGGCGTGCTTCGAGGCGAAGCGGCTTTGCCCGCACGGCGTATTGTGCCGCCCGCATTACGACGAGTATCGGCGGCTCTCGCACGCCATGTTTCGCATCCTCGAAGAGTATTCGCCCATGATGGTGCCGGTCTCCATTGATGAAGGTTTTCTCGATCTCACCACGATGGACGCGCACGTCTGGCGCAACACCACGCCGGACGCCTACATGAAATCCATCGGCGAACGTATCCAGAGCGAGGTGGGCTTGCCGGTGTCAGGCGGGCTGGGCGGCTCGGCCAAGATGGCCAAGCTAATCACGGATGTGGTCAAGCCGGGCTTCAAAGAAATTCCCCAGGAGCAGGAGAAGGAGTTTCTCCACGACCTGCCGGTGCGCACCATGTCCGGCATCGGGAAGAACCGCGAACGCGCCCTGAGCGCGCTGGGCGCAAAAACTTTCGGCGACGTGGCGAAACTGCCTTCGATGATGCTCAAGCAGAAGTTCGGCATCTGGGGCCAGCAACTCTGGCTCTTCTCAAACGGGCGCTGGAGCGAGCCGCTGCTGCTGGAGGTGAAGGACCGCACCACGATTTCCAGCAGCACCACGCTGCCCTACGACGAGCCGGATTATGAAGCGGCGCTGACGTTCGTGCTGAGCGAGACCACGCGGATGGTCGGGCAGTTGCGCCGCGAGCAGTTGCAGGCGCGCGAGATGAGCCTGACCATTCGCTTCCATGACTTCACGGAGATGGGCGGCAGCCAGCGCTTTCAACATCCGCAGTTTTTGAACTCCGTCATCAACGCGGCGCTGGAGGAAATCTTTCAAGACATCAAGAGCCGCGCGTTCAAGCCGGTGCGGCAGATTCGCATCGCCTTCTGGAATCTCGCGCGGCTCGACACGCAGCCGACGCTCTGGGGCAAGACCGACGAGGAGCGCTGGGGCGCGCTGGACGAGGCGGCGAATGAACTGAACCAGCAGTTTGGCCGCCCGGACAAACCCGCGCTCATGACCGGCGCGCAGCTCGCCCTGCGCGCCCTCGACGACTCGCACAAAAATCCAAAAGCCAAATGTCCCTTCGTGCCGCAGCGCGAGATGGTGAAAAAACTCTGGGGCACCGACGCCGATCCGCTGGCGCACAAAGGCGAGTGGACGGAGAAACTCTGGCGGGTGAGCCGCGGGCATTTCGCCAAAGGCAGCCGCTGAAGCCGGCGTGCTAACGGCCTGCCACCACGTCATCCACCAGGCGCGCGAACTCCACGAGATACTCATCGCCCTTCGGATGATGCGTCATCGCCACGATGATGTAGTGACGTCCGCCGCCCGTGACGATGGCAGTGTCGTGAAACCAGTTCTCCCACCAACCAGATTTGCGCAGGATTTGCACGTCGCGCCCGGCGAGACCTTTCACGAACTTGTCGTTCAGAGGCGCGATGTCCGGTGAGGCGAAAATCCCGCGCATGGTTTTTGACGCGGCGGGTGAGACGAGTTTGCCCTGTTCGAGCAACAGGTAGTAACGCAGCAACTGCCGCACGGTCGCACCGTGGGAATTGTCGCCCACGGGATCGCCGTAGCGCTCGCTGCTTTTGCCGTAATGTTTCCCAACCCAAAGCCCGCCGCCGCGCTGTGCATCGTAGAAACCATACGAGTCGATCACCTGTTGAATTGGCTTCAGTCCGAGTTGCTGGGAATACTTCGCGGCCATCTCGTTGCTGGAGATTTTGATCATCTCGCCCAACTCGCGCCGCGTCGCCGCGTCGAGATTCGTGGCCGCTTCGGGGTGAAGTTGAAAGTAGGCGAGGAGAATGCCGATCTTCGGAACGCTCGCGGCGTAATCCATTTTGTCCGGGCGAATCATCGCAAGTCGCAGCGTGTTCAAATCCAGCAAGCCCGTTGAAGTCTGCTCCGTCGTCATGCCGAGCCGTGCGCGGAGTTGGGCATCCATCGCCTCGGCCTTCGCCTGGAGCGCTGGGTCCAGCGGCGAGTCGTAGTCGAGCGTGTATTGGGTGAAATCGTTTTCCATCAGTGACGTCACGCTGCGGCAAGCCGTCAGGCCAAGCATCAACAGCACCAGCAGGGTGGCATGAAAAGTTCGTTTCGCTCTCACGACTTCGGCGGCTGTGGAGCGGACTTCGGTTTCGCCGTCACCCAGCTTTTCATCACGCAGCCAAGCGCGACGCCGCCGGCGAAGATGAGCCAGAAGAGCAGGGGAATCTTCTCATCCAACCCTTGGGCGAAGTTCATGCCGAAGAGGCTCGTGATGGCCGTGAGCGGGAAGAACAGCGCGGCCAGAATGTTCAGGCGATGGCTGGCGGCGAGCGCTTCCTTGCTGGCCTGGGCCTGGGCCTCGGCCTCGCGCGCGTTACGTTGTTGAATGGCGTTGCGCACGTCCTCGATCAGCAGGTCCATGTTGCGTTCCACCTCGTAGGCGAGGTCGCGCATCTCGATGATGAAGGCGTCCTGCTTGATGGCTTCGCGCGCGGTTTGTAACGCGTTGTGCAGGCCGCGGGAAGCGCGGACGAGCGGTACCATCGTTTCGAGCAGATCAAAGAGCGCGGTGCTGCTCGCCGCCGTTTCGTAGTCCTGCGTGAGTTTTCCTTCGATGTCCACGTAGGCTTGCACATGGCGCTTCAATCCGCCGGGACCGGGGCCGCCGCGATTGCACTGCCACTCGCCCGCCGTGTTGCGCCAGAAGAGCACGCCCTCGCGCGTGCGGTCGTCGGGGCCGGGCGGCTTGTGCAGCACGAGCAGGACGTGGCCTTCCTCGATGATGGCGCGCTGGCGTCCGTAGGTGCTCGCACCGAGCCGCACGCGGATGGCTTCGGGGAGATTCCAGGTCGGTGGGATAATCATGATGCGCTCCAGTTTAAGTTTGGGCGCAAAGTGTCCGGGCCGGCATTTGGGGTCAACACTCGATAGCGGGCCAATTTGAATTTGGAACTCAGGAACTCAGAAATGGGTGATCGGAATGACTGCTGTTCCTGAGTTTCTGAGTTCCAAATTCTTTTTCTTTCCGGGCACCCGGGCTGAAACTGACCGAGCGCGCAACACGCTTCACGGCGCAGGAATTTCTATCTATGCTGCGCGCATGTTCATTCGTGCAACTCTGTCCGGCCTCGCGCTCACGGCGGCTTGTTTCGCTGCGGAACCGTCGGGCGAAACCAACTTCCTCGCGAACGCGCGGCCACTCACTCTTGAAGGCAAGCGCAGTGGCGAAGGTTATTTCTCTCCTGACGGCAAGGCGCTGATCTTCCAAAGCGAGCGCGAGGCAGACAATCCCTTCTACCAAATCTACACGCTCGACTTGGAGAGCGGAGACACACGGCGTGTCTCGCCGGGGCAGGGGAAGACGACATGCGCGTTCTTCCGGCCCGGTGCGGATGAAGTGATGTTCGCCTCCACGCATCACGATCCGCAGGCGCGCGAGAAGCAGAAGGCCGAGTTCGACTTCCGCGCGTCGGGGAAGCAGAAGCGTTACTCGTGGGACTATGACGAGACGATGGACATCTTCGTGGCGAAGCGTGATGGCTCGAATCTCCGTCAACTCACCACGTCTTCTGGGTACGATGCGGAAGGGGCGTTCTCGCCGGATGGGAAGCTGATCGTCTTCTGCTCGCTGCGTGGTGCGTATCCGACGAATCAACTCACCGCTGCTGAACTCAAACTGCTCGAAACCGACCCCGCCTATTTCGGGGAGATTTACCTGATGAACGCCGATGGCTCCGATGTGCGCCGCCTGACGCGCACGCCCGGGTATGATGGCGGGCCGTTTTTCAGTCCCGACGGGCAGCGCATCGTGTGGCGGCGGTTTGAGACGAATGGCGTGGTCGCGGACGTGTGGACGATGAAGCTCGACGGCTCGGACGCGCAGCGCGTGACCGACTTCGGGTGCATGTCGTGGGCGCCGTATTTTCATCCGTCGGGGGACTACATCGTGTTCACGGCAAACAAGCTGGGCTTCGCGAACTTTGAATTGTTCATCGTGAATGCGCGCGGGGGGCGGGAGCCGGTGCGCGTGACGTTCACCGATGGGTTTGATGGGCTGCCCGTGTTTTCGCCGGACGGCAAACGTCTCGCGTGGACCAGCAATCGCGGGGCGGATGGGAAGTCGCAGATTCACCTCGCGGACTGGAATGATGTAGCGGCGCGGCGCGCGCTCGCGGCGACAACTACTGCGAACGCCAGCGCGGAGGTGAAGCTAGTCGCGTCCCTGCCACTGTTCGCGCAGTTGAGCAATGACGTCACACATCTCGCCTCGCCCAAATTGGACGGGCGCATGACGGGCACTGAGGGCGCGCGGCTGGCGTCGGAGTTTCTCGCGGAACAGTTGCGCGCGGCGGGGCTGCGTCCATTCGGCGTGAGCAACACATTCTTCCAGCCGTTCGAGTTCAACGCGGGCGTGCGGGTGAGGACGAATGACAATCGCCTGAACATCACCGTGCCCGGTCAGCAGCAATACCATTCCATCGAAAAGGATTTCCGCCCTCTCGCCTTCACCAGCAACGGCACGGTCTCCGGCGAGGTCGTGTTCGCAGGCTATGGACTCGCGGTGCCGGGCAAGCTCGGGGAGGGCTACGACTCTTACGCGGGGCTGGATGTCTCGAACAAGATCGTGCTCGCGCTGCGTTACGTGCCGGAGGAAGTGGACGCGAAGCGCCGTCAGGAACTCAATCGCTACGCGGGGTTACGCTACAAGGCCATGCTCGCAAGGGAGCGCGGGGCGAAGGCGATTCTCTTCGTCACCGGGCCGACTTCGCCGAACGCGGGCGAACTGGCCGCGCTCTCCTCCGACTCGGCGGGCGGCGGGTCGGGCATCATCGCGGCATCCATCACCACCAATGTCGCGATGCAGATGCTCTCCGCCGCGGGCAAAGACCTGCGCGCGATCCAGTCCGCGCTCGACAAGGAAGACCCGCACGCCATTGGCAGCTTCGCGTTGTCCAATGTCACCGTGTCGCTCACCACGGCGGTGGAGCACATCAAGAAGACGGACCGCAACGTCCTCGCGGCGTGGGTGCCGCCGGGCGGGGCGAGCGAGTGGGTGGTGGTGGGGGCGCATTACGATCATCTCGGGCACGGGGAGACGGGCGCGATGTTGCGGGCGGGCGAGGAACACCAGATTCATCACGGCGCGGATGATAATGCCTCGGGCACGGCGGCGGTGCTGGCGTTGGCGCGGGAGTTGGTTAGTGGGGCAGGCGTCCCGCCTGTCACCAGTCCCTTGGCCGTCCCGGCTGAAGGAGAAAGAACATCAGCCGAGACGGCCAGTGGACGGGTGGCAGCCGGGACGGCTGCCCCACTACCATCGCGGCGAGGTATCATCTTCGCCTTCTGGTCTGGGGAAGAGTTGGGCCTCATCGGCTCCTCCCACTTTGTCGAGCACCCGCCGGTGGCGCTGACGAGCATTGTCGCCTGCGTGAACTTTGACATGGTCGGCCGCCTCCGGGACAACAAGCTCATGCTCCAGGGCCTCGGTTCCTCCACGGCGTGGCGGCGCGCGATTGAGAAACGGAACGTGGCCGCCGGGTTCAACCTCGTATTGCAGGACGACCCGTATCTGCCCACCGACGTCACGGCTTTCTATCCGCGCGGCGTGCCGGTGCTGAATTTCTTCACCGGCAGCCACGACGATTATCACCGGCCCACGGACACGGCGGACCGGGTGAACTACGACGGCCTGGAACGCATCGTGAAGTTCGCGCGCGGACTCATCGCGGACGCCGTGAGC
>JANNGC010000393.1:0-2074 GCA_031380445.1 Pedosphaera sp. | reverse complement strand
CGACGCGCGGGATGGTTTTCGCCGGGGGATTTGCCTTCCACTCGTTGCTCACTTGATCGGGAAGGATGAGCGGCGCTCCGGCATGGGTGCCGCAGCCGAGCATGCCTTTGGAACCCACCAGCCAGCAGGCGCGGCCCAAATGCGCGGCGTGTTCGGCACCAAACTTTTCGATGCGGCCCACTTTGGTCCAATCCTGCGGGCCATCAAACCAGTCGAGCGTCACTGGTCCGCGGCTGCCCTTGGCCGGGAAATGAAAACGGATATGGCTGGCGGTGGGGATCACGCCATCGAGAGATTTTTCGCGTTGGAGGCACTCGACGACGGTGGGCGGCTCGAGATCCAGCGCCCACACGGGTGTGTCCAACGTGTGGCAACCGAAGTCGCCGAGCATCCCCAGTCCGAAGTCCCAGAACGAACGCCACTTCTTCGGCAGATACTCGGCAGTGAAGTCACGCTTCTGCGTCGGGCCGAGCCACAAGTCCCACGCGAGACCATCGGGCACGGGCAAAGCCGGCGGCGGCATCACGGCAGGATTGCCGAAGTGCTGGCCGCCCATTTCCGGCCCGCTGTTGCGGCAGAAGACCTGGCTGACATTGCCGATCACTCCAGCACGCACGGCTTCGACTGACTGACGGATGCCGTCATCGGCGTGCCCCTGGTTGCCCATCTGGGTGACCACTTTGTAGCGTTGCTTGGCCTTCACCAAAGTCCGGCATTGCCAGATGTTATGGGTGAGCGGCTTCTGGGTGTAAACGTGCATGCCGCGCTCCATGGCCATCAGCGTGGCGGCGAAGTGCGTGTGATCGGGCGTGGAAATGACGACCGCGTCGATCTCCTTGTGCCTCTTGTCGAGCAGCACGCGGAAGTCGTCGAAGAACGGCTGGTCGGTCCGCCAGCTCTTCAGGTTCTCCGCGCAGAGGTTGCGATCCACATCGCAGAAGGCGACGAGGTTTTCCTCCGAGCATCCCTGCTTGTAGGGCTGCTGCGCGATCCATCCGCCCGAGCCGATGAAGGCGACGTTGAGTTTGCCGTTGGCGGACTTGCCGGGCTTGCCGATGGCGAACTGCGGAAACGCCGTGCTGGCGGCGACTCCCGTGACGGTGGTGAGAAAGGTTCTGCGTTTCATGAGGAAGATTTGAGGTAAGAAAATGGGGATCACCGGCTGCGGAACAGCTCGCTGGTCACTACGGCTTCGATGAGCGAGCGCAGGCCGTGTTGGTGCTTGGGTAGTTCGGCGACGATCTTCTCGACGACCGGTTCGTCGAGGGCCTCGGTGCGGCGGCCGCTGGCATAGGTGAGGAGGCGGTCGGTGAGCATGTGGGCGAAGAGGTCCTGGCGCTGGACGAGGATCTTTTTCAAACCGGCCACGTCGCTGAACTTTTCGCCGCTGGGCAGTTCGCCGCTGGCGTCGATCTTGGTTTTCTCGAGGCGCAGTCGCCAGTCGCCGATGGGGTCGAAGTTTTCCAAGGCGAAGCCGAGCGGATCGATTTTCTGGTGGCAGCCGTAGCAGTTCGGCGATTCGCGGTGCTTGCTGAGCAGCTCGCGGATGGATTTGGCTCCGCGCACATCGGGATCGATCGCGGGCACGTCATCGGGTGGCGGTGGCGGTGGGGTGCCGAGGATGTTCTCCAGCAAGAACACTCCGCGCACGACGGGCGAGGTCTCGATGCCGTTGGCGGTGATGGTGAGCACGGAGCCCATGCCGAGCAGGCCGCCGCGTTTGGGGTTCTTGAAGCTGACTTTGCGGAACTCGTGGGCGCGGGCTGGATCACCCAGTTCGCCGAGTTCGTAGTGCGTGGCGAGTGACTGGTTGAGGAAGCTGTAGTCGCTGTCGAGGAAGTTCACGATGCTGGCATCGCGCTCGATGAGGTCGCGCATGAAGAGCCGTGTCTCGGTCTTGAATGCCTCCTGGAAGCCTTTCGAGTAGTATTCCTCGAACTCTTTCCGATCCGGCGGCATGCCGCCGAGGTTGCGGAGGTTCAGCCAGCTATCAAGGAAGCCGGACACGAAGGCATCGGAGCGCGGACTGGCGAGCACCCGACGGGTTTGAGCGAGGAGAACCTCGGGTTTCGTG
>JANNGC010000252.1:0-8453 GCA_031380445.1 Pedosphaera sp. | reverse complement strand
ATGACCGCGCTGGCGTGGGTGCTGGCCTTTGTGACGTGGCACGGAGGACGGTTGCTTGGCCTCGGGTGAACGGAGCGCGGACTTTCCAGTCCGCAGCAACGCTCTCAAACCGGGCTCGCAAGAACATGCCAACGCCGTTCTCCATCGCACGCTGCTGCGGGCTGGAAAGCCCGCGCTCCGTCGCCTTTTCCTCCTTCCCTCGACGCGCGGCTTGATTAGTCTCGCGCGCATGAAAACCACCTTCCTTTTGCTCCTCACCGGAGTTGGCGCCGTTGGCGCGGCGGAATCTGTCACCGTCGAGGCGGGCGATTTTGATCGGCGAGAAATCATAGTGGAATGCGCGTTGCCCATCGGCGTGAGCGGATTGTCTTCCAATGACGACCATCCCTTGGTGCAGCACGACGGCGGCAAGTCGTGGTTCGTGGTGCGCGATCTGAAGCGTGGCGAGAAACGCACTTACACTTTTGCCAAAGCCAACGGCCCGCGCGGCGTCAACGCCGAGGCGAAGCCCGGCACCGTCACGCTCTCGGCCTTTGGCAAGACAGCCCTCGTCTATCGCACGGAGAAAACGGAGTTGCCCAAAGATCGCCCCGACTTGAAGCCGCTCTTCCAGCGCGGCGGTTACATTCATCCCTTGCTCAGCCCCGGCGGCAAGCAGGTCACCGATGATTATCCGTCGAACCACAAGCATCATCACGGACTTTGGTGGGCGTGGACGCACACGGAGTTCGAGGGCCGCAAGCCGGACTTCTGGAACATGGGCGACAGCAAAGGCACCGTGGAATTCGTGGCGCTCGACCGGTCGTGGAGCGGGGCGGTCCACGCGGGCTTCACCAGCCGCCATCGGCAGGTGGACTTGCTCGCGCCGCAGCCAAAGACCGCGCTGAACGAAACGTGGAACGTGAAACTCTTCGCCGTGGGCGCGGACACGAAGCAGCCGTATTTTCTGTTCGACCTCGAAGTGACCGACGTGTGCGCGACGGACTCGCCCGTGAAACTTCCCAAGTATCGTTACGGCGGACTCGGTGTGCGCGGCAACTGGGCGTGGAACGGCGCGGACAAACTGAACTTCCTCAACAGCGAAGGCACCACCGACCGCAGCAAAGGCGATAACAACGAGACCGTCGGCAAGTGGGCGCACCTCGGCGGTCTCGTGGACGGCACGCTGACGGGACTCGCGATTCTCGGTCATCCAGCGAATGCGAACGCGCCGCAGCCCCAGCGCATTCATCCCACCGAACCGTTCTTCAACTTCGCGGCGCAGCAGGCGGGCGCGTTGGAAATCGCGCCGGGCAAACCCTTCACCGCGCGCTACCGCTTCGTCGTTGCGGATGGTGCGCCGGACAAGGCGGAACTCGACCGCCTATGGAACGACTACGCCAATCCGCCGAAGGTGGTGGTGAAGTAGGAAGGCATCAGTCTCGGTACGCTTCTGGTTGTCATGCTCACGGTTCGTCAACAATGGGCGTTCTTTGCGAAGTCACTCGGCGTTGGGATTGGCTTCGTCCTCTTTGTTATTTTCGTCGGCGGTTGGGCGGTTGGGCCTTACATGGATGCACACTCAACCTTCAGCGACGGCCCGCCTACTTACGTGTTTCGGTTTGTTCAACCTAGTTGGCTCCGCAGTCTTAATTATTGGCCGATCACTGAATCGCTTGTTCGGATCGCCGTGGTCGGACATGCCGTGTTGGCCATCGGCATGTGGATCTGGCATCGGCGTCGCAAGATGCGACGAACTCTCGTCTCTTCAGAAACACCACCTGAACCTCGCGACGTCGCACCCTGAAAGAATGCAGAACCCGCTCACGCCGCCGTCAGCGCCGCGCGTTCGTTGTCGAGCGCGTTGGTTTTCTCCAGGAAGTAATCGTAGCTCCCGGCGTAGGCGGTGATCTGCCCGGCGTTGACGTGCAGCACCTTGGCCGCGAGGTGGCGGATGAAATGCACATCGTGCGAGATGAAAACGAGCGTGCCCTGGTAGCGTTCGAGCGCGAGCGTGAGCGACTCGACGGTGTGGATGTCCAAGTGCGTCGTCGGTTCGTCCATGAGCAGCAGGTTCGGCGGGTCCACGAGGAACTTCACGAGGTTCAGCCGGCTCTTTTCGCCACCGCTCAGGATGCCGGTCTTCTTGAAAATATCGTCCTTGCGGAACATGAACGAGCCAAGGACGCCGCGCGCCTCGTCCTCGCGCATGGCGGGCGCGCTGGCGAGAACTTCGTCGAGCACGGTCTTCTCCGCGTCGAGCGTGTCGGCGCGATGCTGGCTGAAGTAACCGATCTTCGCGTTGTGCCCGAGCTTGCGGTCGCCTTGCTGGAACTCGACGACGCCCGCGAGGATTTTCAAAAGCGTGGATTTGCCGGAGCCGTTCGGCCCGACGAGCACGGTGCGTTCGCCGCGCTCGATGGTCAGATCGAGGCCGCGATAAACCTGCGTTTTGCCGTAGGCCATGTGAATTTTCTCCAGCGTCACGGCCCGCTGCCCGCCGCGCGGCGGCTCAGGAATCTGGAAACGGAACGGTTTGCGCGGAGCCATCGGCTTCTCGATGAGTTCGAGCCGCTCGATCTGCTTGAGCTTGCTCATGGCCTGCGAAGCCTTGGACGGAATGGCGCGGAAACGATCCGCGAACTGTTGCAGCGCGGTGATTTCTTTCTGCTGATTGTTGTAGGCCGCGAGCTGCTGTTCGTAGCGTTCCTCGCGCTGGCGCAGGTAGTCGGTGTAGTTGCCCGTGTAATCAATGAGCTTCCGCTCGGAGATTTCGTGAACCTGCGTCACCACTTCATCCATGAACTGCCGGTCGTGCGAGATGAGCAGCAGCGCGCCGGAATAGTTCTTCAAATAATTCTGGAGCCAGAGCAGCGAGAGCAAATCGAGATGGTTCGTCGGTTCGTCGAGCAGCAACAAGTCCGGTTCCATCACGAGCAGGCGGGCCAGCCGCGCGCGCATGATCCAGCCGCCGCTCATCTCGCGCGCCATGCGCCCGAAATCCGTCTCGCGGTAGCCGAGGCCGCGCAACATTCGCTTGGCCTTCGTTTCCACCTGCGGATCGTTGAGGGCGTCGTGCTTGGCGTGGGCTTCGAGATACTTGGGGCTGGCGACATCGCCGGCGGCTTCGAGTTCGTGCAGCAGTTTTTCGAGGCGCGGCAGTTCGTCCACGCGGCCCGTCGCCACGTCGAGAATCGTCTCGTCGCCGTGCGTCTCCGCCTCCTGCGGGAGATGACCGACCATCGTCCATTCGTCGCGCTGCACGGTGCCGGCGTCCGGCTCCTTCTGGCCGAGGATGATGGAGAAGAGCGTGGACTTGCCCGCGCCGTTCGGCCCGACGAGCGCGACGCGGTCGCCGTAGTTCACTTGGAACGAAGCGTTCTCGAAGAGCGTGCGCCCGCCGAGTGCCATTTTAAGTTCACGAATGGTCAGCATGAGAATGTGTGTCGCCCGCGTTGGAACTGCCACGGCACGGAGGGGAAAACACTTCAACTCCGTGTGAGCCGGAGCACTGGTCCTGTCTGCGGCGACGAGCGGGAGAGACTAGGCGGAGAAAGTGGGGCGTCAACCCGTCAGTTGGGCAGGCAGAACCCGTCGCACCACCGCCACCACCTTCATCGGCCCGCTACTCCGTCAGCAGTTCGAGAAAGTTCAGCCCGGTGTTGGTCAGTTCCCAGTCCGCGCCGCGCCGGGTGACGAGCTTGCGGCAGGGGTTGCGCTGCTGCTCGGCGGCGTTCACGGAGAACAACTGGTAACGCTGCTTGGACTTCAACTCGCTGGCGGCACGGGGCGTGAGCTGGATGGGCACGGCGTTCGCATCGAGCGCGATTTCGTAGCCGGCCACGCCTTCTTTCTGCGCGAGCGGGTTCGGGCGGATGAGCGCGGGGTAACGTTTGGGGAAAGAGAAATTCGCGTCGCGCACGATGACGCGGCACAGCTCGGGACGGCTCTTCACAAACTTTTGGAAATTGAACTTCGCGCCCTGCGCCTGCTGTTCGAGGAAGACAAGGCGCGGGTCGAGGCCGAGCAAATTCATCCCGTTCCAAATGCCGTGGTCGTCCGGTTGCTTCGGATGCTCCTTCTTGTACCAGGCCGGGAAGCGGTCGCTGACGAAGAGGTTGATCTCGAAATGGACATGCGCGCGTTCGAGCGAGATGCGCTCGCCCGTGTTGCTGGTTCGGCCCATCGTGCCAATGACTTCGCCGGCTTTGACGGCCTTACCGGCCTTCAATCCACTGGCGAAGGCGCTCAGGTGGGCATAGACCGTGAACACTTCCAGTCCGTCAATCGAGTGCCGCAAGACGACATACTTGCCGTAGTTCGAAGCGCTGGCGCGGGGATTGATGTAGGCCACGGTGCCGTCGGCGGAGGCCAGAATCGGGTCTGTCGGCTCCCCGCGCTTGTCGCGCTGGAGGCTGCGGATGTCGAGCCCCTCGTGCATCTGCCAGCCCTCGCTGCGCACGCAGCCAAAGGTGCCGCTCTCCCAGGTGCGCCCGGTGGTGCCGACGAAGAATTTTTCACCGCCGCCGTTTTCAAACAGCGCGCGGTTGGCGGTGGGGAGTTGAAAGGGTTGGGCGGAAGCGGAAAAAACACCAAACACCAAACACCAAACACCAAATAAAATCCAAACTCCAAAACTCCAAGTGTTGCGTGAACCGAACCAGCCCTGTTTGAAATTTGAGACTGGGGGCTGGTTTGGAGTTTGGAGTTTGGAGTTTTTTTCACTTGTCCACCGAAGTTGGGAACGGCCAGTTGTCCTTCCGCTGGATCTTCCGCACCACGTTGTTCAGCCCGCGCACGACACGCTCGGCCTCCTCGCGCGTGCAGTCGGGCGTAAAGACCATTTCGCCGGTGCTGTTCTTGCCCGTGACGAGCGGCGCGGCCAGCCAGCGGTGCGCGCCAAATTCACTGTGGATGGCCAGGTGCCGACCACGATTCATCACGGTGGCGCGCTCCAGAATCCACGAGCCTTGCCGGTCAAATTTCACCCGGATGACGAAGCCGCCGGGCTGATCCTCGACGCTCGCGGCCTCGACGTTGTTCTCGTCCAGCAACGGTTCGCGCTCGACGTTCAGCCGGATGGGCGAGGCGCGGATGACGGAAATGGCGGACGACATGTCGGCTTGGCCGCCCGTCTCGGCGTGGACGCGGAGGTTGCTCAGCTCCTTTTTCTTTTTGCGTTCCTCGGTCGTGCCGCAGCCCGCCGCGAGGGCGAGAACCAGCAGCCCGAGAAAGCATTTGAACACCGGCGCGCGTCTCTTCATAGTCGCGGCCAAACAAACGGATCAACAATTCAAAGTAAAGAAACTATGGGCCAGCAGCTGAACAAAGGTATCAAACGCAAACGTCGCAACGCTTACAACAAGCGCCAGAAGGAAGCCGTGAAGGCGAAGAAGACGGCGAAGACGACCAAGAAGAAGACTTAACCGGTTTTCACAACCAGAAGGCGGACTCGCGAGAGTCCGCCTTTTTTCATTGGCGAGCGACGGTAGTGGGGCAGCCGTCCCGGCTGCCTTCCGTCCTTGGGCCGTCCCGGCTGAAGGAAATCAGTGACACCAGCCGGGACGGCCAGTGGACGGCTGCCCCACTGTCAGTTCGCCGACGCCCCCACAGGAAACAGTTCCTCCAACGCCGCCGCCAGATCCTCGCTGCTGTAGGGCTTGGGCACCACGCCGGAGAAGCCGAAGTCGCGGTAGTTCGCCATCACGGGATCATTCGAGTAGCCGCTGGAGACGATGGCGAGCACGTCGGGATCGAGCGCGCGCAGTTCGCGAATCATGTCCTTGCCGCCCATGCCATTGGGCACGGTCAAGTCCATGATCACCGCGCCAAAGGGTTCGCCGCGTTGCCGCGCGGATTCATACATCGTGATGGCTTCCGCGCCGTCTGCCGCCGTCTCGGCGGTGCAGCCGATGCGCTGCAAGAGTTGCACGGCCAGTTTGCGGATGGGCAGTTCGTCGTCCATGACCAGCACACGACGCGACACGGCCCCGGGCCGCAAGGCGCGTGGGCGTGCCGTCGGCAACGCGACCGGGGCCAGCACCGCCGGGAGATAAACGTGGAAGACCGTCCCCTGCCCCGCGATGGATTCCACGCGAATCTGCCCCTCGTGTTTGCGCACGATGGAGTAGGCGGTGGCGAGTTCCAAGCCGTGGCCCTGCTTCTTCGGGCCGAAGTACGGTTCGAAAATGTTCGTGAGATTTTCCGGCCGCAAACCCGCGCCGTAATCACGAATGGACACGCGCACGTAGCGGCCCGGCTGGAGCGCGAGCAGCGGATCGTTCTCGACCTCCTGGTTCAGCACATGCACCTCGAGCCGCGCGTCCTGGCTCATGGAGGCGTGCGCGTGGCGGATTAAATTCTGCAATACCTGAACCATCTGCGCCTCGTCTGCCTCGACGGCCCACAGGTCGTCGCCGAAGAAAAATTCCGGCGTCACCTCGCTGTTCTCCAGCGCGCGCGCGGCGCACTCGCGAGTCAATGGCGCGAGTTGGAGCGGCTTCTTAATCGGCGCCCCGCCGCGGGCGAAAGTCAGCAAGCGTTGCGTCAGCTCGCGGGCGCGCAACGAAGCGTTCTCGGCTTCGACCAGCGAATCCCCGACCGGACGCCCCATGCCGTCGGCGAGGCGGGCGAGCGAGATGTTGCCGAGGATGACCGTGAGCACGTTGTTGAAATCATGCGCGATGCCGCCGGCCAGCAGGCCGATGGATTCGAGCTTGTTCGCCTTCTGCACCTCGGCCTCGGCGCGCCGGCGCTCGGTGATGTCACGGAAGACGAGCACCGCGCCAATGATGCGCCCGTCGTGATCAATGATGGGCGCAAAGGATTGCGAGATGTGACGCTCGGCCGCAGCGCGGGCCGCGAGCATGGTGTCGCGCGCGGGCGGCGGCGTTTCCCCGGCCAGCACGCGTTGCAACAACTGCACGTTGGTTTCCCCCTGCTCCGGCCCGTGGGCGCAAAAAACTTCCTCCAGCGAACGTCCGACCGCGAGCGTCGCCGTCCAGCCCGTGAGTTGCTCGGCGACTTGATTGAACATCACGATGCGCCCGCACACGTCCGTGGTGATCACGCCGTCGCCGATGGAGCGCAGCGTGACGGCAAGCATCTCCTTTTCCTTTTCCAGTTCGCGCTCGGCGACCTTGAGCTTGGTGATGTCCTTGGTGATGCCGAAGGTGCCGATGATGGCGCCGGCCTTGTCGCGCAGCGGCATCTTGCTCGTCAGCACCCAGGTCTCGCGCCCATCGCGCCAGGTTTCTTTTTCCACGAGGCCGATGACGGGCTGGCCAGTGCGGATGATCTGCTGCTCGCACTCGAAGGCGGGCCGCGCGTGCTCCTCGGTGTAGAAATCAAAATCCGTCTTGCCCACCGCCTCGGAGGCGAGATTGATGGCAAGATGACTGGAGATGGCGCGCCCGCATTTGATGAAGCGCGAGTCGATGTCCTTGAAGTAAATCGGGTCGGGCGAATGCTCGAGCAACATGCGGAGCAGGTCGCGTTCGTAGGCGAGCAGCCCTTCGGTGATTTTGCCCTCGGCCATTTTATCCTCCAGCCCGGCATTGGCCGCCCGCAGCAGTTCTTCCGAGTCCACGAGCCGGCGGTTGATCCGTTCCGCGTGGAGCCGCGCGCTGCCCTGCGACCAGGCGATGATGAAGAGCAGGAAGCTGAAGCCCAGTCCGCAGGCCAGCACGGCGACGGGCAGATGCGTCTCCGAATGCGCGGCGAATTCCGGGCGCGCACTGACCCGCAGGAGAAACGGACGGTCGAGAAAGTGGACCAGCCTCGTAGCGGTGAAGACCGGAGCGTTCGTGCCCGCCGCATTCCGGGCGAAGGAACCGAGCAGTGCCGCCGGTTCCGCCGCCATGCCGTCAAACAGTTCCACGCCCACCAGTCCGTCGAATTTATTCTCCGGCAGCGCCTTGAAATAGGTTTGCGGCACGAACGAGCTGAACAGGACGCCGCGCCAATGGCCCGGGGCGTTCGAGCGTCCGCCCGTCTGCGCGGGCACGAAAATGGTGAAGCCTTCCGCGTTCTTCTGACTGTTCTGGAAGAACGGCATCTTGCCGGTGATGGCCGGCCGGCCCGTGTGCAGCGCGGCGTGGATGCTCGCCCGGCGGATCGTGTCCGAATACGAATCCCAGCCCACGCCGCCCGTGTGGTTGGAGGGAAACTGCGTGAAGAGCACGGTGGGAAACGAGAGCGGCAGCGCGACCAGCGGACGGATGGCGAAGTTCGTCTGCCCCTGCTCGTGCAGACGTTGCTCGAACTCGGCAGCCTCGGCCTGCTCCAACTGCTGCGCGAAGCCGAGCGAGCGGATGCCAGGATGCCGCCGCTCCAGTTCCAGCTTCGTGACCAGAGTGGACCACTTCGATTTCGAGACGCTGTAGGTCGCCTCGAAAAATGCGCTGAACGTCACCAAGTCCGAAGCCAGTCTCTCGAAGCTGCCGCGCACCGTTTCCTCGACCTCGGCGGCGACG
>JANNGC010000249.1:0-3545 GCA_031380445.1 Pedosphaera sp. | reverse complement strand
ATTCACATCGAGCCTTTCGAGAAGATGGTGCGGCTGCGTTACCGCGTGGATGGCGTGCTCGTGGACCGCACCCCGCCGCCGAAGAATTTGCAGGTGCCGCTGATGTCGCGCATCAAGATCATGAGCAGCCTCGACATCGCCGAGCGGCGCCTGCCGCAAGACGGGCGCATGAGGGTAAAGGTCAACGGACGCGATTACGACATGCGCGTCTCGTACATGCCCACCGTACACGGCGAGAAAGTCGTGATGCGCGTGCTCGACAAATCCAACCTGTCCGCCTCCATGGACAAGCTCGGCATGGACCCGGATTCCTTCCGCCGCCTCGCTTCCGCCGTGGCCGCGCCGCACGGCCTGCTGCTCGTGACTGGCCCGACTGGCTCAGGAAAAACCACGACGCTCTATTCCGCACTCAACGAACTGAACAGCACGGACTACAACATCATCACCGTGGAAGACCCGGTCGAGTTCCAGGTGCCGGGCATCAACCAGGTGCCGGTGCGGAAAGAAATTGGCCTGACCTTCGCGAACGCGCTGCGCTCCATTCTGCGCCAGGATCCGGACATCGTGATGATCGGCGAAATTCGCGACACCGAGACGGCGGAAATCGCCATCGAAGCCGCGCTCACGGGCCATCAAGTGTTGAGCACGATGCACTGTAACGACGCCGCCGGCGCCATTGCGCGTCTCGACGACATGGGCATCGCGCCGTTCTTGATTTCCTCATCGCTGTTGCTCGCCTGCGCGCAACGTCTGGTGCGCCGCATCTGCCTTGGCTGCAAAGAGCCGGTCACCTATCCGCAGCAGATGTATCGCGACCTCGGCATTCCGCCCGGCTTTTTCGATGGCTCGCAAGTCTTCCGCGGCCGGGGCTGCGAGCGTTGCAACAACACCGGCTATTCCGGGCGTATGGCCGTGATTGAGGCGCTCACCATGTCGGATGAACTGCGCAAGCTCGTCATCAACCGCGCGCCCGCGATGGAGATTGGCAACCTCGCCATCAGCCAGGGCATGAAGACGCTGCGCATGGTCTCGCTGGAAAAAGTGCGCGAAGGCATGACCACGCTGGAACAGGTCATGGTCGTGACGGCGGCGGGGCACTAAACTTTGGAATCCTGAAAGGATTCAGATAATCCAGCCCAGCGTTGCGCCGCAGAGGCGCTACGCTGGGTTTGTCGTTTGATGAGCCATCAACCCTGAAGGGGTTGAATCAGGGAACGTGGCACGCGGGTTTGATGCAACTCTTTCAGAGTTGGGAAAAGTTTTAGCTTCTGACCCAGGGTAGCGCGTGCCGCGCAACCCTGGGCTAAGTGATACAATCCTTTCAGGATTGAAGGCCGAACCACTCCAGAGTTTTTCATCAGCGTTAATCAGCGTTAATCAGCGTTCATTAGCGGTTAAAAACTTCTTCTAAGGCGCAGTCAGCCGCCGCACCACGAACTCACGCACCAGCGGAATCTTGCTCGCGCCCGCCAGCTTCATCGCCTCGGCTTTGTTTCCCGGCACGGCGGACTCGATTCCATACCAAATCATCAGCGGTAGATTTTTGTCCGCCGCGTCCTCAGCGTGCGCCACGAGTCCCTGGGCAATCGGCCAGCGTGCATTGGCCGGCAGGCGTTGCAACGCGGACGCGAGCGAGAGGCGGACGAACGACGACTTGTCCTCGCGCGCCATGACTGCAAAACGCTGGAGCGCGGCGGCGGACGGATTCTTGTCCTCACAAAGCAACTGCACGCACCACCAACGCAGGTTCTCGTCGGGATGGTCGAGCAGTTCGAGCAGCAACGGCTGCGAGGGCAGGGGACGTGAGCGCAAATCGAGCAGGCGTTTGGGGAAACGCTCATTCACATCCGGCACGGCGGGCGCGGCGTGGATGCCGCCGGTGGCGTTCAGCGCCCAGAGCGCGCGCAGCTTGTGGCGCACGTCGCGGCTCTCTCGCGCGATGCGGGTGAGCGCGAGGTTCGCCTCGGATCCGAGTTTGCCCGCCGCCGCGCGCTCTTGCAGCACGCGGCGCGCGTGACGCACGAACCACTCGTTCGTGTGCATCTGCAACTTCACCAACTCGCTGTCGCTCAACTTCGCGAGGTCCAAATCCTTCACCGGCTTCGTCTCGCCGTAGGTGATTTTGTAAATGCGTCCGCTCGAACGATACGCACCGTCCGAGTCGTGGCACTCGCCGAAATCATTCCAGTCGCTCACGAACACGCCGCCGTCCGGCCCGTAGCTGATGGTGATGGCGCGGAACCACGGATCGTTCGCGAGCAGGAAATTCCCGCCGTGCTTCGCCACGTAGCCCGAGCCGTCGCGCGTGAGTTCGTCGTAGAGCAAACGGTTGCCGTGGAGATTCCCCATCATCACGCGGTTGCGGTAGGCGGCGGGCCAGTTGTCGCCGAGATAAATCATCGCGCCCGCGTGCGAGTGGCCGCCGCCCAGCGCATCCTGCCCGCTGCGCGACTTGCTCCAATGCTCCGAGTTCCAGTGCAGATGATCCGCCGTCTGCTCCATGAGCTGATACACGTTCGGATTAAAATCTTCGCCAAACATCCGCTTGTAGTGCGCGCCCGGCACGACATGCCAGAGATGGCCAATGACGTTGTTCGAGAAAAACGGCTGCCCATTTTCATCCCAGTCCAGTCCCCACGGATTCGTGGTGCCGGTGGCCACGACTTCAAAAATCTTTTTCACCGGATGGTAGCGCCAGATGGAGCAACTCAGCTTCACGCGCTCGCTCTCCGGCGTGCCGGGCTTGCCCACGAGCGAGTGCGTGGTGATGCCATGCCGCCCGTAGAGCCAGCCGTCCGGTCCCCACGCGAGACCGTTCACCATGTTGTGACCGGCCTTGAGCGTCCAGCCGTCGAGGATGATTTCCGGTGCGCCATCCGGCACGGCATCGCCGTCGCGGTCGGGATAGAACAAAAGATTCGGCGCGCTCGTGACCCACACGCCGCCAAAACCCACCGTCATGCCGCTGACGCGATGACCGTTCTCCAGAAAAACTTTCCGCTCATCGAAACGCCCGTCGCCGTCCTGGTCCGTGAAGATCAGAATGCGGTCGCGGTTCTCCACTTTGAAATCGGGATAGGAAAAACACTCCGCGACCCAAAGCCGTCCGCGATCATCGAAGTCGAAGGCGATGGGCTGCATCACGTCCGGCTCGCCGGCGAAGAGCGTGGCGCGGAAACCCTCGGGCAGCGTGAGCTTCTTCAAGGCCTCGGTCGGCGAGATGGGCGCGTCGCCCGGCTTCTGCGTGTTCACCACGTCCGGCGGCAGCGCGGCGTGGGCGAGCGTGAGCGGGACCAGCAACGCGCTGAAGAGCAGGGCCAAGGGAATTCGCATGGGCAAGGTGTAGGGGGGCGGAAAAAAGCTGAAAAGCTGAAAAGCTAAAATGCTGAAAGGGTCGAGGCGCGTCCGGTTCCCTCTCCTCGCGAGGCACGAGTGAGGAGAGGGCTAGGGAGAGGAGCCAGCCGAGAAAATGTCAAACGCCGGATGTGAGCCTGACTCGATTTCGTGGACAGGTGAGGGGCAGCGACACGGGCTGTTTAGTTGGT
>JANNGC010000234.1:0-2441 GCA_031380445.1 Pedosphaera sp. | reverse complement strand
CCCGATTCGTTACGGCCTGCTGTTCGAGCGCTTCCTGAATCCCGAGCGCGTCAATCCGCCCGACATCGACATTGATTTCGCGGACGACCGTCGCGCGGACGTGATCGAATACGTGCGCCAGAAATACGGCCGCGAATGCGTGGCGCAGATCATCACCTTCGGCACGATGGGCGCAAAGTCCGTGGTGCGCGACGTCTGCCGCGTCATGGGCCTGAGCTACGGCGAGGGCGACCGGCTGGCGAAGATGATTCCCACCGACTTGAAGATGACGCTCGAACTCGCGCTCAAGCAGTCGGCGGAATTCAAGGAGGCTTACAACACGGAGCAGAACACGCGCGAGGTCGTGGACATGGCGTTCGTGCTCGAAGACATCGCGCGCAACTCGTCCGTCCACGCGGCGGGCGTGGTCATCAGCGACAAGCCGCTCGTCGAGTTGCTCCCGCTGCGGCAGGACGAGGATGGAACCATCGTCACGCAGTATCCGATGAATCCCGTGGGCGATCTCGGCCTGCTTAAGATGGATTTCCTCGGGCTGAAGACGCTGACCGTTCTCCGCAACACGGTGGAGATGATCAAGCGCACGCAGGGTGTGGACATCGTGCTCGACGATCTGCCGCTTGATGACGCGAAGACCTACGACATTCTCAACAAGGGCAACACCGTCGGCGTGTTCCAGTTGGAATCCGGCGGGATGCGCGACCTGTGCCGCAAGTTTCAGATCGCCAGCGTCGAGCACATCACCGCGCTGGTGTCGCTCTATCGTCCGGGGCCGATGGACCTGATTCCCGATTTCATCAAGCGCCGTCACGGTGAAGTGCCGGTCGAGTACGCGCATCCGTTGCTCGAATCGATCTCGAAGGAGACTTACGGCGTGCTCATCTATCAGGAGCAGGTGATGCAGGCCACGCAGTTGCTCGCCGGCTACACGCTCGGCGCGGCGGACTTGCTGCGGCGCGCGATGGGCAAGAAGAAGATCGAGGAGATGCAGAGCCAGCGCGTGAACTTCGTCAAAGGCTGCAAGGCGAAGAACAACATTCCCGAGTCAAAGGCGAACGAGGTGTTCGACTTGCTCGAGAAATTTGCGGGCTACGGATTCAACAAATCGCACGCGGCGGCCTACGCCATCGTGGCGTATCAGACGGCGTATCTGAAGGCGAACTACCCGGTGGAGTTCCTCTGCGCCATGATGACGAACGACCTGAGCAGCACGGACAAGCTGGTCATTCTGCTCAACGAGGCGCGCTCGATGGGCGTGGATGTACTGCAACCAGACGTGAACGAGGGCGAGATGTTTTTCGCGCCCGCCCCGCGCCCGGAGCGCCGATTTCCAAATCGGCGCGGCCAGGAAGATGAGCAACGCGCCGATTTGGAAATCGGCGCTCCAAACGCGCGCTCCGTCATCCGCTTCGGCCTCGCCGCGATCAAGGGCGTGGGCGAAGCCGCCGTGGAAAATATTCTCCAGGCGCGCAAGCAAGGCGGGCGCTTCGAGAGCTTCGCCAATATGCTGGAGCGGGTCGATCTGCGCGCGGTCAACCGCAAGGCCATTGAATGTCTCATCAAGTCTGGCGGCTGCGACTGTTTCGGTGAGACGCGGGCCACGCTCTTTGCCTCCATCGACCGCGTCTCTAGCCGCGCCTCCAGCGCCGCGTCCGACCGGGCGCGCGGACAGGTCTCAATGTTCGGGATGTTGGAAGAACGCACCGAGACCAAGGACGATGGCATGTTGCGCGTGCCGGAATGGCCGCAGAGCGAGTTGCTCGCGCACGAAAAGGAACTGCTCGGCTTCTACATCACCGGCCATCCGCTCACGCCCTACGCGCCCATTCTAGAGCGCTACACCCTGGCCAATTCCAAGACCGCCGCCGCGCTGCCCGGCCGCAGCATGACCCGACTCGGTGGCATCGTCACGGTCGTGCAACAAGGCATGTCGAAGAAGAGCGGCAAACCCTACGCCATGGTCACGCTGGAGGATCTGGAAGGCACGTTCGCCATGCTCTGCATGAACGAGAACTACGACAAATATCGCCACCTGCTCGAAGTGAACAAGGCGCTGCTCGTCGTGGGCGAAGTGAACAACGAGGAAGCGCCCCCGAAGTTGTTCCCGACCGAAGTGATGCCGCTCGAAGACGCGCCGAAGAAATACACCAAGCAAGTCCACCTGCGTCTCAATGCCGTTCACTTGAACGAACAGAAACTGAACGAGATCCTCGCCCTCGTCGGTCAGTTCCGCGGCAAGTGCCAGCTCTTCCTCTGCATCCGCCAGCCCCGGGGCGAACTCGTCTTCATCGAGACGCACGACAACTTCTTCGTCGCGCCCTCCCGCGAGTTGCAGAAGGCCGTCGATGATTTGCTGGGCGCAGACACCTACTACGCGAAGGTGGACACGAGCGTGCCCGAAGCGAAGAAACGCGCGTGGGAACGGAAGTCCGAGCCAGTAGCAG
>JANNGC010000219.1:0-3265 GCA_031380445.1 Pedosphaera sp. | reverse complement strand
ACCTCGGTCACCAACGGCTACGCCCAGTTCCACAACAACCTCTGGTGGGGCTTCGTGCGCGGCTCCGGCTCCGGCGTCGTGGACAACAGCATCACCAACCTCGCCCGCTTCTCCGTCGCCACCAACTACTGGACCGACTCCACACTCACCAACCTCATCGCCGACCCGCTCCTCGGCGGCATCTCGCGCACGAACGTGGGTGTGAAGCTGGATCCGCGCCCGAAGGCGGGCAGCGCGGCGCTGGTGGCGGGCAACGCTCGCTCCACGCCGGGCAACTTGACCTCGGCCAGTTACATCGGCGCGTTCGGCGCGGTGAACTGGGCGAGCGACTGGACCGCGCTCGGCGAATACTGCGTGCTCTCCGCCGTGGGCGCGGGCACGCCCTCGTCGAGCGTGGCGACGGTCGCGCCGCCGACGCCGAACCAGCCATTGCTGATTCAATCCACGAGCGGCACGAATCTGCTCGTCTCGTTCACGTCCCAGACGGGTGTGAACTATCAGCTCCAGTCGGCCCCGGTGCTGACCGTGCCGGTGGTCTGGACGGATGAAGGCGCGGTCGTCCCGGGTACGGGCGGGCTGCTCACCTTCACCGTGCCGAGCAATGCGGGCAGCCGTTTCTTCCGCGTGGTCGTGCCCTGAGGAAGGACAGGCGCGACGCAGGGCGTCGCAACAATTAAGCCACGTTTGAATAAGCAAGAGCGTGGTTGTGCTGAACCGGCGAAGCCCCCCAGGCTTCGCCGGTTCTTTTTTGTTTGGAGTGCGAGGATTTGTCGCGCCGTTGAAAAATCCCGGTGAGTTGATTGAAGGCAAGGCGGCGCGCTGCGGCGATCCAGTGCTGCTCAATCTCGGCGGACCCGGCGTGCGCGATCTGATGCTGGTCGGCGGCCGCGACCTGATCATCGGTGGCAGCTTGGCGGGGGGCGGGAAGTGTCATCTCTACTCGTGGGCGGGCGGCACGAACGCGGCGCAGAAAATTCCCGAGGCGAAGTGCAAAGGCGCGAATCCCGAGGCGTTGCTGGCCGACCCAGGCGAGTTCCAAATCCTGAGCGACGACGGCCCGCGCCAGAGTGCCGGCGCAGACGGCAAACTGATCCCAGACCCGGCCCGCAAATGGTTCCGCAGCCTCTGGCTCCGGCAGGATTGAGCCGAAGCCGGGCGCCCCCAATCACGGCTTCGCTTCGACGCGGCCGGCCAGCCGAAGCGCACCACGCCAGCGACCTTACAACAAATTCGCCGCCAGCTCCGCCAGCTCCGAGCGCTCGCCTTTTTGCAGCTCGATGTGCGCGGCGATGGGCTGCTCGCGGAACTTGCTCACCACGTAGTTGAACCCGTTCGAGGAGGAATCAATGTAGGGGTTGTCGATCTGATACGGGTCGCCGGTGAAGATGATCTTCGTCCCGTGGCCGACGCGCGTGACGATGGTCTTCGCTTCCAGCGGCGTGAGGTTCTGCGCCTCGTCAATGATCATGAACTGGTGCGCGATGCTGCGTCCGCGAATGTAGCTCAACGCCTCGACCACGATGCTGCCACCGCGCAAGAGGTCGCCGCCGCGCCGGCTTTCGTGGCCCATGTTCAGGTCGCTCAACATCTCCAGCGCGTCGTGAATGGGCTGCATCCACGGCGCGAGTTTTTCCTCCATCGAGCCGGGCAGGAAGCCGAGTTCCTTGCCCATGCTGATCGTGGGACGGGCCACGACTACGCGGCGGTATTCGCGATCCAGCACGGCGCGGCGCAGGCCCGCCGCCATCGCCATGAGCGTCTTGCCGGTGCCGGCCTTGCCCATGAGCGTGACGAGCTTGATGCGGTCGTCGAGCAGCGCGTCGAAGGCGAAGTGCTGTTCGCGGTTGCGCGGCTTGATGCCCCACACGCCTTCCTTCGAGTCGAGGATGGGGATGAGCTTCTTGCCGCTGGCGTCCACTTTCGTCAGCGCGGTGCGCTTGGGATTCGCGGAGTCAATGAGGGTGCAATACTCGTTCGGGAAATACTTCTTCTCCCCAGGCGTGGCGAGTTCGCCGTCCACGCGGAAGGCGTTGAGCTGTTCGGGGCTGACCGTCATCTCGATCATCCCGGTGTAAAGATCGGTGAGCAGAATGCGGTCGGTCTCGTAATCCTCGGCGTCGAGTCCGAGCGCGTCGGCCTTCACGCGCAAGTTGATGTCCTTGGACACGACGATGGTCTTGATCTTCGTGTTCTCTTTCTGAATGGCCTGGGCGAGCGCGACGATGCGGCTGTCCACGGTCTTGTTGCCGAAGACGATGTGGCCGCTCTCGTTCGGATTGTGGAAGACGATGCGCAGGCAGCCGCCGTTCGAAAGCTTCACGCCTTCGCTCAAGCGACCCTGCTTGCGCAAGCCGTCGAGCGTGCGGGAGACGCTGCGGGCGTTCTGGCCCAGTTCGGAGGACTCGCGTTTGAAGCGATCAATTTCTTCAATGACCTCAATCGGAATGAGGACGTTGTTGTCTTTGAAGTTGAGGAGCGATTCGGGGTCGTGCAGGAGGACGTTGGTGTCGAGGATGTAGTTTTTCACTATTTGCTGAGTGCGGCGGAGTTGAATTTAATTTTGCTCATGCGGTCATGCCATTTCCGCAGGCGCGCGTGCGCGGCGGGAATGTCGTGGTGACCGCTGTATTTCAAGTTGGCGAGAATGCCCCAGAGATCGAAGTCCACGAAGCGCGGCTGCGCGTCGAGGAGGAATTCGCGCTGCGCGAGCATGGACTCGAAGGGCACGAGGCGCTCGGAGAGTTCCGCGCGCAGCGTCCGTTCCTGCGCACGCCATTGCTCCAGACAGCCGCGACCGAATTTGCGCTCCTTGTGCCGGCGATACGCGAGCTGCTCCGCGCGCGGCACGAACTCGGTGAAGTAGGCGTCGTTGAGCTTGAACGTGTAGCCCTCGATGTCGTTGTCAATGTAGGCCCAGAGAATGTCCTGCACGCCGGCGAGTTCACGCGGGAAAAGGCCGAGCTTGAGGCGGTCGTCGAGATACTTGCCGAGCACCTGCGAGTTGTCGCCGGTCTCGAAGATCACGTCGCGACCCGCGCGCAGGATCGGCAGTTGGTAATAGCGTTCCTTCGTGAGCTTCCAGACCACGGAACGGTCGGCGGTGGAGAGGTTAATGATTTTGTGAGGGGCGCGGGAGAATTCCAAAATGCGTCGCTGCACGAGGCAGTAGGGACTCCACGGAAATTGATACAACTCAATCATCAACGCGCGAAGTTTGGGACGCGCGCGGAGGCCGGGCAAGCGATTCTTCAGTTCGCCACCAGCA
>JANNGC010000193.1:0-3047 GCA_031380445.1 Pedosphaera sp. | reverse complement strand
AAAAACCACGGGCGGGCAGGGGCTGGAATGCGAGTGTTCCTCGGCGGTGTCACGCGCTCGAACGCGGCGCTAAAGCGACCGCACTCCAAACGCTCCGCGAAGCAAAAGACGTTGGGTGCTGCGCGTCAGCGTTTGGAGTGCGGTCGCTTTAGCGCCGCGTTCGGACGGTGGTAAGGCTCCTTCGTGGTCACGCCTCTTCGGAGCTTGGAATTTGGAATTTTCCCAAATCACATCTCCACCTGCATCCCGAGTTCCACGACGCGGTTGGCGGGGATGCGGAAGAAGTCGGTGGGCGGCTGCGCGTTGCGCGACATGAAGGCGAAGAGTCGCTCGCGCCACAGCGCCATGCCGGGCTGCTTCGAGGCGAGGATCGTTTCGCGGCTGAGGAAGAACGTCGTGCTCATCCACTCGAACTCCAAACCGAGCGGGCGGCACTGGTCCAGCACCTCGGGCACATTCGGATCTTCCATGAAGCCGTAGCGGGCCACAACGCGATGAAAGCCGGGGCGCAGTTCTTCGAGCTGAATGCGTTTCTCCTTGGGGATGTGCGGCACTTCCTCGGTGAGGATGGTGAGGAAGATGACTTTCTCGTGCAGCACGCGGTTGTGCTTGAGGTTGTGCAGGAGCGCGAGCGGCGTGGAGTCAACGTTGCTCGACAGGAACACCGCCGTGCCGGGCACGCGCAACGGCGGATTGAGCTTCACGTCTTCGAGGAACAGGGAGAGCGGAATGAACGAGCCGCGCAGGCGTTCGCCCAAAATTCTCCGGCCCGTCTTCCAGGTCGCCATCAGAATGAAAACCAACGCGGCCACGACGAGCGGGAACCAGCCGCCGTGCGCGATCTTCAGCAGGTTCGCCGTGCAGAGCGCGGCCTCAATGGCGATGAACACGCCGCAGAGCAGCCCGGCCTGCCACCACTTCCAGCCCCACAACCGCCGGGCCGCGAAGTAGAAGAGAATCGTGGTGATGAGCATCGTGAACGTCACCGCCACGCCGTAGGCCGAGGTCAGCGCGCTCGATGATTTGAAGCCGAGCACCAGACCGATGCACGCGAGCATCAAGGCCCAGTTCAGTTGCGGCATGTAGATTTGTCCGCGCGTTTCAGAAGAGGTGTGATCAATTTCCATGCGCGGCGAGTAACCGAGTTGAATGGCCTGCATGGTCAGCGAATAGGCACCGGAGATGAGCGCCTGCGACGCGATGATGGCGGCGCAGGTCGCGATGAACACGAGCGGATACAGCGCCCACTCGGGAGCCATGTTGTAGAAAGGATTTTCCTTGTCGGACGGATGACTCAGCAGCCACGCGCCCTGCCCGAAGTAGTTCAAGAGCAGCGCGGGGCAGACGAGGGCGTACCACGCCCAGCGAATGGGCTTGCGTCCGAAGTGACCCATGTCCGCGTAGAGCGCCTCGCCGCCGGTGATGACGAGCACCACCGCGCCGAGAACCATGAAACCCTTCGTGCCCGCGCCGAGGAGGAATTCGATTCCATACATGGGATTCACCGCCGCGAACACCGTCGGGTCGTGCAGGATGCCGCGCACGCCGAGCGCGGCGATGACGAAGAACCACACGACCGTCAGCGGGCCAAAAATCTTCCCGACACCGCTCGTGCCGTGGCGTTGCATGGCGAACAGGCCGATGATGAGCGCAATGGCAATGGGGATGACGAAAGGCTCGAACTTCGGCGTGGCCACTTTCAATCCCTCGACCGCGCTCAGGATGGAAACGGCGGGCGTGATGATGCCATCGCCGTAAAGCAGCGCCGCCCCGAACACGCCGAGCAGCAAGGCCCAGCGCGCCACGCCCGCCGGCCGTTGCCCGCGCTTCTCCGGCACGGCCAGCGACATGAGCGCGAGCACGCCGCCTTCACCGCGATTGTCGGCGCGCAGGATGAAGGCGATGTATTTGACCGAGATGATCAGGTTGAGCGCCCAGAAGACGAGCGAGAGGACGCCGAGGACGTTTTCGCGATTGACCGGCACGCCTTCGTCGCCGTGAAAGCATTCGCGCACCGCGTAGAGGACGCTGGTGCCGATGTCGCCATAGACGACGCCGACCGCGCCGAGGGCGAGGAGGAGGAGCGCGCGGCCTTTCGGGTCAGGCGCACCGCCGTGCGCGCAGGGTGTGGCGTCGGGCGAGGCCGACGCATTCTCTCCGGCGGCGGCGCCGCTGGTTGTGTTATTGGAGCTCAATGGGCGGCGGGATGTTTAACAAGGGGCGGCAGGCTGTCCATCAATTCGACGGAAGGCGGGGAAACCCACCGTAGTGGGGCAGCCGTCCCGACTGCCGCTTGTCCACTGGCCGTCCCGGCCGGTGGTTCTTCATCCGGGATGGCCAAAGGACCGCCTGCCCCACTGGGTATGGTCGCAGCGCGACCATTGCCACCACGCACTTGCACGACGCGAGTTCCGCCCTCTACTTTCCCGCCCATGCGAATTCCAAAAGTGCTCCTGCTCGCCGTGCTGTCGGCGCTCGTCACTGTTCCCGTGCTCTCTCGCGCGGCGGACAAACTGCCCACGACGACCATCGAGATTCCTTACACCAAATACATTCTGAGCAACGGACTCACGCTCCTCGTGCATCAGGATCACAAGGCGCCCATCGTGGCCGTCAACGTGTGGTATCACGTCGGCTCGAAGAATGAGAAGGCCGGCAAGACCGGATTCGCGCACTTGTTCGAGCACTTGATGTTCAACGGCTCGGAAAATTTCGACGACGACTTCTTCAAGGCCACCGAGAAGGTCGGCGCCACCGACATGAACGGTACGACCAGCGAGGATCGCACAAACTATTTCGAGAACGCGCCGAAGGACGCCCTCGACCTTTTGCTCTGGCTGGAGTCCGACCGCATGGGCCATCTCCTCGGCGCGATCACGCAGGCCAAGCTCGATGAGCAACGAGGCGTGGTGCAGAACGAAAAGCGTCAGGGCGAGAACCAGCCCTACGCCATCGCCTACGAACTGATGCAGAAGAACACGCGCCCGGCTGGCCATCCGTATTCGTGGACCGTCATCGGCTCGATGGAGGATCTCAACGCCGCGTCG
>JANNGC010000171.1:0-7640 GCA_031380445.1 Pedosphaera sp. | reverse complement strand
TCCAACTCGCACGCTTGAATCTCATCCGCCGCTTCGCTTTGCTTCCGCGCATGAAAAATTTCCTGCTCTCCGGCCTCGCGCTTGCCATGCTTCTGGCCACCGGTTGCGCCCGCACCGAACACTTCGTCTATTTCGGTTCCTACACCGGGGCGAAGAGCAAAGGCATCGACTGCTGGCGCATGACCGCCGCCGGCAAACTCACGCGCGTCGGCCTCGCGGCGGAATCGGCCAGCCCGAGTTACCTCGCGGTGCATCCATCGCAGAAATTTCTCTACGCCATCGGCGAGGTGTCGGAGTTCAAAGGCCAGAAGACCGGCTCGGTCAGCGCCTACGCGCTCGACGCCACGACCGGAAAGCTCACCTTCCTGAACCAGCAGACCTCCGGCGGCCCCGGCCCGTGTCATCTGGACGTGGATCGCGCCGGCAAAGTTTTGCTCGTGGCGAATTACGGCGGCGGCAGCGTGCAGGCGCTGCCCATCAAGGAAGATGGTTCGCTCGGTGAGCCGGGCACCTTCTTCCAGCACAAGGGCGCGGGCGACTACGAGAAACGCGCGCCGCGCGGCCATGCCATCGTCGTCGATCCCACACAACGCTTTGCCGTGGTGTGCGACCTCGGACTCGATCAGGTGCTCGTGTACAAACTCGACGCCGCCAATGCGAAGCTCACGCTGAACGATCCGCCTTTTGCCACGCTTGCGCCCGGCTCCGGCCCGCGTCATCTCGCGTTCCGCCCCGACGGCAAGTTCGCCTACGTCATCAACGAAACGCTCCTGACCATGACCGCTTTTGCGTGGGACGGCGCGCGTGGCGAGTTGAAGGAAGTCCAAACGCTCAGCACGCTGCCGGGCGCGAGGGAGAAGGGTTTCAGCACGGCGGAAGTGTATGTGCATCCGAGCGGCAAGTTTGTCTATGGCTCGAATCGCGGCCACGACAGCATCGTGGTCTATGCCAGCGACGAGAAGACCGGGAAGCTGACGCTGGTCGAGCATCAGAGCACGCAAGGCCGCACGCCGCGCCACTTCGCGATTCATCCCTCGGGAAATTTCCTCCTCGCCGAAAATCAAAGCACGGACTACGTCGTGGTCTTCCGCATTGACCCGCAGACCGGGAAGCTCACGGCGACGGGAGAGAAGATTGAAGTGGGTTCGCCGGTGTGCGCGGTGTTTGTGCCGGTGAAGTGAACATTTTGTTAGGCGTCATGTTCCACCTCGACGAAAGCAAAGCGCAGGATTATGTCGGCAAGACGATATTGCTCTGCGTGAGCTACATTAGCCATGAAGAGGTGCAGACGGGGCAGATGCAGTGGTTCGGGACGATTACCGAGGTGTCCAACTCGAAGGGAATTGTCATTGCACTTCGGAACGACCCGGCTCATTGCGCTCTGCCGCCAGACCTTTCCGCGCTGCGACCTGCCAAGCCAGGAGAGTATCATCTTCGCGCGACTGGAGAGGTCATCACCGATCCAGATTTCTTTACGACATGGACATGCCGAGAGCCGAACCCAAAGAACAGACCCAAGCAATGACGCCTAACCCTGCGCTACAGCAAAGTCGGCAATCGCGGAGCGATTGAACGTGAATAGCCCCGGATTTCATCCGGGGTGTCGTCCCAACCAAAATCCACAACCCCGGAGGGGTTGAACATCGTGGGCAGGAAAAGGCCAAATGGTTCAACCCCTTCGGGGTTGAGGACTCTGGCGCGATTCTGATCCCCGGATTTCATCCGGGGCTATTCATGTTCGGCCCCTCCGGGGCCGCACCTACTTGTTCCTCTGCAACAAATACGTCGCCAGCGCCTCCAGCGCCTCGGCCTTGCCTTTGAAAATCTTCAGCGCGCTGAACGCGTTGTTCGTGAGCTTCTTCGCGATGCCGCGTGATTTCTCCAGGCCGACAATCGAAGGGTAGGTCGCCTTCTGCGCTTTGGTGTCCTTGCCCGCCGTCTTGCCGAGTTGCTCGCTGGTCTGCGTGATGTCGAGGATGTCGTCAATGATCTGGAACGCGAGTCCGACGTTGTAGCCGAAGTCCGTGAGCGCCTGAAGCTGCGCCGCCGAGCAGTTCGCGCTCATGCCGCCGAGGCGCACGGAGCAGCAGAGCAGCGCGGAGGTCTTGCGCTCGTGAATGTATTTCAATTCTGGCGCGGAAATCTTTTTCCCTTCGCCTTCGAGGTCCGCGACCTGCCCGGCGATGAGTTGCAACGAGCCGGACGCGCGCGCCAGTTCCAGCACCAGCGTCTGATGCGAGTAGCGTTTCCAGCCGCGCGCCTGGACCACGATTTCAAACGCCTGCGTGAGCAGCGCGTCGCCCGCCAGCACGGCGATGCCTTCGCCGAACACTTTATGGTTCGTCGGCTTGCCCCGGCGGAAGTCGTCGTTGTCCATCGCGGGCAGGTCGTCGTGAATGAGCGAGTAGGTGTGAATGCACTCGACGGCGCAGGCGAGCGGCAGAGCGTCGGCGATTTTGCCACCGCACGCTTCGGCGGCGGCGAGCGTCAAGGCCGGGCGCATCCGTTTGCCGCCGGCGAAGAGCGAGTAACGCATCGCGCGATGGATGGTCGTGGGCTTCGTTTTCTCCTTGGGCAGAAAGCGATCCAGCGCCGCGTTGACCTCGGCGCTGCGCGCGTCGAGGTAGCGTGACAAATCAAAAGACCCGGTGCGCCGTGCTCCGGCGCGCGTGGCGGTGACAGACATGCGCGCGTTTTAAGAAAACCTTCGCGCGGGTGCAAGCAACATGGCCGGTGGGCATCACTCCACGCATGGCTGGCTTTCTCATCCACGCTGGCTATGCTTCGCTCATGAACACCCGAGCCGGTCACTGTGCGCTTCGCCTGTTTTCATCATGGCTGTTCCTTGCGTTCTCTACCGGCCTCGTCTTCGCGGCCGATGCGCCCAAGCCCGAACCTCGCGACGTGCTGTTGCGCGACTTTCATTTCTCGAACGGCCGCACGCTGCCGGAAGTGCGGATGCACTGCGTCACCTTCGGCACGCCGCAGCGGGATGCGAAGGGCGTGGTGCGCAACGCCGTGCTCGTGCTGCACGGCACCACGGGCAGCGGCGGGCAATTCTTGGGAACGAATTTTGCCGGCACATTGTTCGGCCCCGGCCAGTTGCTCGACGCCGCGCGCTACTTCATCGTGATTCCCGACAACCTTGGACATGGCAAGTCCAGCAAGCCGAGCGACGGACTGCGCGCCAAATTTCCCAATTACGGCTACGCCGACATGGTGCAGGCGCAATACCGACTGCTGACCGAAGGGCTGGGCGTGAACCATCTGCGCCTCGTCATGGGCACTTCGATGGGCGGGATGCACACCTGGGTCTGGGCGGAGACGCATCCCGATTTCATGGATGCGCTCCTGCCGCTGGCCTGCCTGCCGACGCAAATCTCCGGACGCAATCGCGTGTGGCGGCGAATGATCATCGATTCGATTCGCGGCGCACCCGATTGGAACAACGGTGACTACACCACGCAGCCGCACGGCACGCGTGTCGCGCACGAGGCGCTTTATTTCATGGGCAGCAATCCCCCCAGCGCCTCAAGGAAGCTCCGACGCTTGAACACGCCGACCAAGCCCTCGACCGCTACGTGAGCGATGCGATGAAACGTCTCGATGCGAATGATGTTCTCTACGCGCTGGAGGCGTCGCGCGATTACGATCCCGGTCCCGGCCTGGAGAAAATCCAGGCGCGACTGCTGGCGGTGAACTTCGAGGACGACCTGATCAATCCGCCGGAGCTCGGCGTGTTCGAGCGCGAACTCAAGCGCGTGCCACAAAGTCGCGCCGTGATGATTCCCGAGAGCGACCGCACGCGCGGCCACGGCACGCACACCATGGCGGCGATCTGGCAAAAGCATCTCGCTTGGTTGCTGCGCAAAACTGAGCCGTAGTCTCGCACCGCTGCAGCCAGAGGAACTATCCGCCGCATTTCCTACGGACGCGGGTTTGACACTCCGCGCCCCACGCGGCACAACCTCCGGCGCATGGAATGGCTTAACTGGATTTATCTGCCCGAAGCGTGGATCAGCCTCGTGACTCTCACGCTGCTGGAGATTGTGCTCGGCATTGATAACATCGTGTTCATCGCGATTCTCGCCGGGAAGCTGCCGGCGGATCAGCAGAAGAAGGCGCGGCAACTCGGACTTTCCCTCGCGCTCATCACACGCATCCTGCTGCTCTGCGGTCTGGCCTGGATGGTGAAGCTGACTCAGCCGCTCTTCACGCTGCCGCTCTTCGGCAAGGAGTGGGGCCTGTCCGGGCGCGATTTGATCCTGCTCATCGGCGGACTGTTCCTGCTCTACAAGGCCACGCACGAAATTCACGAGAAGCTGGAAGGCGAGGACGGGGAAAAGACCCAGCGCATCGCGCCAAGCTTCACTTCGGTCATCCTGCAAATCCTCGTGCTCGACATCGTGTTCTCCCTCGACTCGGTCATCACCGCCGTGGGCATGGCCGATCATCTGCCCGTGATGATTATCGCGGTGGTTCTCGCCGTGGGCTTCATGCTGCTCATGGGTGGAAAGATCAGCGGGTTCGTCGAGAAACATCCGACGATCAAAATGCTCGCGCTCAGTTTCCTCCTGCTCATCGGCGTGGCGCTGGTGGCCGAGGCCTTCCACCGCGAGATTCCGAAGGGCTACATTTACTTCGCGATGGCCTTCAGCGTCGCGGTGGAAATGCTGAACCTCAAGATGCGGAAGAAGGCGAAGACTCCGGTCGAGCTGCACCAGCCGTATCGCTGATGCGGAAGGGCGAATAACGAATGACGAACGGGCCGGAGTTCGCTTGCTGAACTTCCTTCGTCGTCATCGCCACAGCCAGCCGCCCAGCACAACAGCCAGCGCGGCGAGCGGGCCGAGCAACGCCCAAGTCACAGCGCCCAGGCTGCAGCCGCGCAACTCTCCACGTTCGGTGAGCGCCTGCTTGCCGGGGAGATTGTCGAGCAGCGTCGCGTGCGCCGGATTTCTCGGATCGTAAAACATTTTCTCCGCACCCTCGTCGCCGAGCTTTTCCGTCAGGCTCGTTTTGGCGACGGCCTCGCGCTTCAGCCCGTTCGCGTCGGTGAACTCGAAGGTGAGTTTGTACACCACGCGGTTGTTCACTCTCATGTTGGTCGGCTCTTTGTTGATCAGCCGCCCGGTGGTGATTTCGCCGACGGTCAGCAGACCGAGATTTTTCCAGCCCCGCCAGAGCGCGGGCAGAACGAAGCCGAGACCGAGGGCTGGAAAAATAAACACAAAAGCCACGGCCGGCCCAAACGGCGCACGGCGCATCCCGCGCAGCCGCGAGTGATCCGGGCGTCCGGCTGGGAATTCCACCGAGACTCGATCTCCCGTCTTGGCTCCCCCGCCTCTGCGGTAAGAAGTTCCTTCGTGATCAGCTCCGGCATGATGGAATTGGTAATCGCAGGCGAAGATCGGCGTGCCTTTGCTGTGCTTGCCGCCGCCCTCGGAAAAATGCGTGTCCCGCACCGCCGTCACGAGCGCGGTCGTAGTTTCCAATTTCCCGCGCATAACAAATGCGGACGAATAATCTCCGCGCGCGCCGAAAATCCACGCGAAGATCATCCCGAAGGCGAAGAAGAACCAGCCCATCGCCGCCAGACCTCCGCCGAAGAGCACGACCACCCGCGTGGACCACGGCACCACGCGGCGAATCCGGTTTCCAGAAAGGGTCAGGCTCATGGTGTTTTTGGATCAGCTCCGGGCCGGTGACTACTTGGCCGCGTAACCCTGCCAGAGCCATTCGAGCGCGCCCGGCAGCGTCTGCCGCGTGACGCGGCCATCGGTGTGGCCGGCGGCCTCGGCGAAAACGTAGCGGTAGGGGTAGCCCTTGGCCTTGAGCACGGCGGCCAGGCGCTGGTTCGCCATGACCCAGTTGTGCAGCGAGGCTTCGTCGCGCTTGGAGCCGTTGTCGTTCTCGCTGACTTCGAGCCAGATACGGAGCGGCTTGCGCGCGCTCTCGGGCAAGAACTTGGCGTGATATTCCCACGCGCCGCGCGGCGATTCCGGGTTCAACGGCGACTGCTGGTTCACGAACGTGCCGGAGTAACTGAGCACGCGCCGGTACAAATCCGGCCGGAACCACGCCATCGTGAACGCGCAGGACGCACCCGAACTGCCGCCCATGGTCGCGCGCCCCTCGGGATCGGTGGTGAACTTCACGCCGCATTCCTTCGCGATGCGCGGCAACACTTCCGTCTCGATGAAGTCGGTGTATTTGGCGGAAACCGTGTCGTATTCGAGTCCGCGCTGGCTGCCCTGCGCGTCACCGCCGCCGGAGTTGATGAAGATGGCGATCTGAACCGGGACGCGCTTTTCGTGAATGAGATTGTCGAGCGCCTTGACCATCGCGTTCGTGTAGCCGAGACCGTCCTGAACCACGATGAACGGCGCGGCGGCGCCGGGCGCATATTGCTTCGGCACATAGACGGCGACCTTGCGCTTATACGGCACCACGCCGGGCTGGCGTTTGGCAATGCCGGGATAAAGTTTGCTGTCCTCCGAGTTCATCGTGAAGTCGTGAATCGTCCCGCGCGGCACGCCATCCTTGACCTTCAACTCCGGCGCATTCGCATAAGCCGGCCCGATGATAAACTCGATCTGATCCTGCGTGCGCGCCGGAGTGGCGTTCGTCGTCGCCGCCACCGGCGGAGCGTCAGCGGCGAACAGTGGAGACACGGGGACGAGGGCGAGAGCGAGGAGAAAACAGATTTTCGTCATGATGAATTGGTGCTGAGTTTGACCACTACCGACGTGGCTGCGGCAATAAATCGTGAAAGTTTTTTAGCCCGGCCGGCGCGAGTCCGCGCTCCAAAAATCTTTCTGCTTCGCCCGGCTCCCCTCGTTCGCTTACAAACCGCGCGACCCATGATTCCTCGGCTGCAAATGTCCGGCGTGCAGAAGGCTTTTGGCGCGACCCGCGCGCTCAAGAACGTCTCCTTCACCGTCGCGCCCGGCGAAGTTCACGCGCTCATCGGCGAGAACGGCGCGGGCAAAAGCACGCTGATGAAAATTCTCAGCGGCGCGTACCGCGCGGACGCCGGAAGCATCGAGATCGACGGCCAGCCCTTTCAACCCGAGAATCCGCACCACGCCCGCCGCAGCGGCATCGCGATGATTTATCAGGAACTCACGCTCGCGCCGCATCTCAGCGTGGAGGAAAATATCCTGCTTGGTGCGGAACCTTCGACGCTCGGCTGGTTGAACCGCTCGAAGCGTCGCGACCTCGCCCGCCGCGCGCTGGCGGAACTGAACAACGACGAGATTTCACCCGCCGCCACGGTCGGCACGCTCTCCGTCGCGCAAAAGCAACTCGTCGAAATTGCCCGCGCACTCATCAGCGAGCCGAAGGTGCTCGTGATGGACGAGCCGACCAGCAGCCTCACGCAGGTGGACACGGAGAATCTGTTCGCCGTCATTCAGCGGCTCAGCGCGCGTGGCGTGAGCGTGATTTACATCAGCCACTTCCTCGAAGAATGCCAGCGCCTCTGCCAGCACTACACCGTGCTCCGCGACGGCGAGAGCGTGGCGACAGGGGAGATGCTCAGTGGTAGTGGGGCAGGCGTCTCGCCTGCCACTCGTCCGACGGGCGTCCCGCCTGTCGAACAAATCTCAGAAAGACAAACACCAGGCGGGACGCCCAGT
>JANNGC010000117.1:0-5721 GCA_031380445.1 Pedosphaera sp. | reverse complement strand
GAGAACGGCGCGGGCAAGTCCACGCTCATCAAGGTCATCACCGGCGCGCACCAACCGGATGGTGGCACCATCGACATCAACGGCCAGCGCGTCGCGCAACTCACGCCCGCCGCTGCGCACCGGCTCGGCGTCGCCTGCATTTACCAGCAGCCCGCGCTGTTCCCGGACTTGAGCGTGGCGGAGAACATCGGCCTGCGCCTGGAGTCCACGACCGCGCTGAAGAAGGTGATCTGGGCGGAGCGACGCCAGCGCGCGGCGCAATTGCTCCAACGCATCGGCGCAAACATTTCTCCCGATGCGGAAGTGCGCTCGCTCTCGATGCCCGAGCAGCAGCTCGTCGAAATCGCCTGTGCGCTCGGGGCCGGTGCATGCATCGTCATCATGGACGAGCCGACGGCTTCACTCACGCAGCAGGAGCAGCACCTTCTCTTCGCCGTCGTGCGCGAACTGCGCGCGAGCGGTGTCGGCGTCATCTACATTTCGCACCGGCTCGAAGAAATTTTCCAACTCGCCGACCGCGTGACCGTGCTGCGCGATGGGGAGAGTGTGGGGACGCGCGAAGTGGCTGGCACGGATGATTCCCGCAGATTCAGGACGGCCACAGATGAAATCCAAAACCCCATCTGTGGTCGCCCTGAATCTGCGGGAGAAAAATCCGCGTTCACCGAATCCGAACTTATCAAGCTCATGGTCGGTCGTGAAGTCTCATCCATCTTCCCGCCCGCCGAGAGTGAGCCGGGCGAAGTTGTCCTCTCGCTCAAGAACCTTGGCTGCTCCGCCGGCGGTGTGAAGAACGTAACGCTCGACGTGCGGGCCGGAGAAGTGGTCGGTCTTGCCGGGCTCGTCGGCGCGGGCCGCACGGAACTCGCGCGTGTCCTCTTCGGTCTCACGCCTGCTGACTCCGGGGAAATCATTCTCAACGGCCAGCGCATCACCATCGCCTCGCCGCAGGAAGCGGTGGTGCACGGTATCGCCTACGTGCCGGAGGATCGCCGCCGCCACGGCGTGATTCTCGAACTGCCCCTCGCGCACAACATGACGCTGGCGATTCTCCGCCGCCTGTTCCCCGGCTCGTGGTTGCGGTTCGGCGCGGAACGAAATCTCGCGCAGGAATTCATCCGCGACCTCGCCGTGAAAACCTCCGGCCCCGATGCGCCCGGCGGTTCGCTCTCCGGCGGCAACCAGCAGAAAGTCTCCCTCGCCCGCTGGCTGGCGACAAATCCCAAGCTCCTGATCCTCGACGAACCGACACAGGGCGTGGACGTGGGCGCAAAAAGTGAAATCCACAAAATCATCCGCCGCCTCGCGAAGGACGGCCTCGCCGTGCTGATGATTTCCAGCGACCTGCCCGAAGTGCTCGGCATGAGCGACCGCATCGCCGTCATGCGCGGCGGAACCATCGCCGCGATACTGCCGGGCGGGAGCGGCGCGCAGGACGTGATGACTGCGGCGTTGGGCCAAACGCAGGCCGCGCGATGAAACGCTACTTCCGCGAACTCTCCGTTGCCGCCGCGCTCGCGCTCTTGCTGCTCTTGCTCGCGCTGGTAGCACCGGCGTTCTTCGCGAAGCAACAACTGCTCACCACCCTTACGACCGCCGCGCCCGTGCTCATCGCGGCGTGCGGCATGGCGCTCGTCATCATCGCGCGGCAGATCGATATCTCCATCGGGTCGCAATTCGCGCTGTGCAGCATCTTCGCCGGACTGCTGGCGAAGGCGGGGCTGCCCATGCCGGTGGTTGCACTCGGAGCCATCGCGGGCGGCGCGGCGTTGGGCGCGTGCAATGGCGCGCTCGTCGCCGGACTCGGATTGCCGAGCATCGTCGTGACACTCGCGACGATGGTGACGTGGCGCGAGGCACTGCGCTGGTGGCGCGAAGGCGAGTTCGTCAAGGATTTGCCGGAACGCTTCCAATGGTTCGGCTTCGGTCAGGCGAGCGGACAAGTGACGATTCTCCTCGGCGCAGCGCTGGTCTTCGGCGCGCTGGCTTTCGCCATGAAACATCTCGCCGCCGGGCGCTTCGTTTATGCCGTCGGTTCGGATCGCGAGGCGGCGCGGCTCGCGGGACTCCGTCCGGCGGGCGTGACCTTCGGCGTGTTCGTGCTCATGGGCGCGCTCGTGGGTCTGGCCGCACTGCTCAACGCCATCCGCTTTGCCGACGTGGACCCGAAGACCGGCACCGGACTTGAAATGCAAACCATCGCCGCCGTCGTCGTGGGCGGCGTGGCCATCTCCGGCGGACGCGGGAACCTGTGGGGTGTGCTCGCTGGCGTTCTGCTGCTTGGCTGCATCGCGCCCGCGCTGGTGTTCTTGAAAATGCCGCCGCAGTGGGAGAAGGCGATTCAAGGCGCGATCATTCTGCTGGCCGTGACCGCTGATGGGTTGAGGAGTTTGAAGACCGCAAACAAACACGGAAGAAGTTAAACCGCTAATAAACGCTGATGGACGCTAATTTATGAAAACGGAAATTTACAAAGACGAAGGATACAAACTCATGGGTGCGGCTTTCGAGGTTCACAATGTCCAGGGCTACGGGATGGCCGAAGAGATTTATCAGGAGTGTCTGGAGATTGAACTGGAAATGCGTGGCCTTCCCTTCAAGGCGAAGCAGGAGCTTCGTTGCTTTTACAAGGGACGCGAGTTGAAGAAGCGATACGTGCCGGACCTGTTTGTGTTCGATGCGCTGGTCGTGGAGTTGAAAGCCGTGACCAACTTCTGCCGGAACACGAGGCACAGTTGATCAACTACATGCGAATCACGAAACAGCCCGTCGGCTACCTGATCAACTTCGGCAGCAAAGGCGGACTCGAGTGGAAGCGTTTCATTCTGTCGGAACTGATTGAAACCGCTGATGGACGCTAATAAACGCTGATGAAAAAACCAGATCAGAAATTAGCGTCCATCAGCGTTTATTAGTGGTTAAAAAATGAACTCTCTTCTTCGTTCCCTGTTCCGGTTCGAGACTCTGCTGTTAGCGGTTCTCGTTCTGGAGTGCGCGGTCTTCACCCGTACCGGAACCAACTTCGCCACGCAGGGGAATGCACTGGAGATTCTCAAATTCTCCGTCGAGATCGGGCTGCTCGCGCTGGTGATGACGCCGGTGATTCTTACGGGCGGGATTGATTTGTCGGTCGGCTCGCTGCTCGGCCTGTGCGCGGTGTGTTTCGGAAAATTCTGGCGCGATGCGGGGATGGAGTGGCCGGTGGCGGCGGTGCTCACGCTAGGCATCGGCGCGCTCGCGGGCGGGGTGAATGCGCTGCTCATCACGCGGCTGCGGCTGCCGCCGCTTATTGTCACGCTCGGCAGTTTCTCGCTCTTTCGCGGACTGGCCGAGGCGCTCACGCGTGGGACGGACAACTTCACCGGCTTTCCGCCGGACTTCCTCGCCTTCGGCCAAGGCTACTATGGCGGCATCATTCCCGCGCAGGTGCCGGTGTTCGCGGTCGTGGCGGTCGCGGTGTGGCTGTTGGTGCATCGCACGACGTTCGGGCGTTCGTTCCGCGCGATTGGGTTTGCGCCGGAGGGCGCGCGCTACGCCGGGCTGCCGGTCGAGCGACGCATCGCACTGGCTTACGTGTTGTCCGGCGCGGTCGCGGCGCTGGCGGCGATGATTTACGTGGCGCGCGTCGGGCAGGCCAAGGCGGACGCGGGCACGGGCTACGAACTGCTCGCCATCACGGCGGTGGTGCTCGGTGGCACGAGCATCTTCGGCGGCATCGGCACGGTGCAGGGCACACTGCTCGGAGTATTGACGCTCGCGGTGTTGAAGAACGGTCTGCAACTTTCGGATCAACCGAGTGAACTCGCGGGCATCCTCACCGGCGCGCTGCTGCTCTCGGTGCTGGCGGGCGAGGCGGCGTTCAAGAAACTCTCGGCACGGCGGGGGCGCTTCACGACCGGCAACACCCGGCAATCCACTTGAGGCGAAACGATGCCGTTGAAAGTCGCCGTGCGGCGGCGGTCTCGCTGTAAGGCAGGCGTCCCGCCTGTTCCAACTCACTCATTATTGTGTCAGCGTTTGGTGTGTGGCGAGCCAGGGCGAGAAGTGTGTGTGGCCTTTTCTTTTCCGATGGTTGGGCAGGCGAGACGCCTGTCCTACTGCACGGTTCCGGTTGAGGTGGTCGCAGACGGCGCGCTCCCGGTGGCCGGTCAGCGCAACGGCTTCACGTGGCCGTCGCCGTAGAGGACGTTCTTGATGCCATTGGTGCCGCCACTGTGGAAGTTTTCGTAGTCGTAGAGCAGCGCGGCCTGATGCGGCGGAATGGTGATGCGGGCGAAGGGCGGCCCGACCTGAATCTGTTCCAGCACCTGGTTGTTGAAGACCCAGTTCCACTCGTAGCTCGAACCTTCCGCCTGGAAGTAGCCGCCGCGATCTTCCGGGCAGCGGAAGGTGACCGAGTTGCTGGAACTCAATTGCGGCGCGAGCAAATCGCAGAGGCGCGGCAGCGCACTGTTCGTGTCCACCGGCGTGGTGGGGCGCTGCTCGGCGGTGGGCAGCCGGCCCTCGTGTTCGTCCGCGTACACCGCGACCGCCAGTCCGATCTGGCGCAGGTTGCTCACACAGTTGATGTCGCGAGCCTTGCCTTTCGACCGGCTCAACGCGGGCAGCAGCAGGGACGCGAGAATCGCGATGATGGCGATGACCACGAGCAGTTCAATGAGCGTGAAGGCGCGCGGGCCGGGGCTGGAATGTGGCTTCATGGACGTGCGGGTGATCCACCGGAATTCTCGAACATCTTGCGCCGCTCGTTGATCATCTGGTTGCGCTGCAAACGCTGCTCGGGCGTGGAATCGCGCAAGCCGGAGGTGAAGCGTTCCATGATCTGCTGGCGCATCTGGTCCTGCATTCCGGGATTCTGCTGCATCATCTGCTGCGCGGCCTGTTGCATGGCCGGGGCGCGCTGCTCGGGCGGCAGCTCGCGGATTTTCTCAAACTGTTCGCGGCGTTCCCGGGCCTTCTCCTGTTCCTCGGGACTGAGCGTGGCGATGCTCGACTCGAATTGTTTTTGCGCCTCGGCCTTCTGCTCCGGCGTGGTGGAACTCATGGGATTCAACCCGGGCCGGCCCATGAAAGGCGCGGGCGTGAGCAGGTAGAACACCGTCCATTTGCGTTGCACCTGTCTCGCGACCTGGGCGACGGCGTCGGGCAGCGTGGCCTGCGCGAGTTGGAGCGTCACCAGACCCGGCGTGTTGTCCTCGGCCACCACGCGATCGGAGGAAGCACGGTTCAGGCTTTGCGCGGCGAAGGCGGTGTCCTTGGCGGTGAACTGCACATTCACCAAGCGGTTCTCGTCACGGATCGCATTGCCGAAAGGCCCGCCGAACCGAAACGCCGGCTGATCCGTCCACGACTTCCACGGGCTGTCGCCCGGCGATTTGCCAGACTGCGCCGTGGCCTTGAGCTGCTGGAGCGTCGCGGAACTGGAGTAAATGGGATACACTGCCAGCGCGCGCGACGAAGTCTGTTCACCGATGATGCGCAGCACTTCCTCCAAAGGCACCTTGCGGACATTCAATGTGACGCGGCCTTTCACAGCGGGCGACACGATGATCTCCTCACACGTCTGCCATTCGATCTGACTGATGACTTCGACGAGGTCCGCGTTGCGGACGTTGAGCGTGACCAGATTCGAGCGCGCGCGCACCGCGAGGAACACGCCGTAAGCCAGCACGGTCCCCACGAGGATCAGTGATAACAGTCGCCAGGATTTTTTCATAAACC
>JANNGC010000146.1:0-6139 GCA_031380445.1 Pedosphaera sp. | reverse complement strand
AACAGCGCGGCGCTCACGATTCTGCTGCCGCCGTCCATCGCGCCGCTCGCGAACCAGGCGCAATGCGCGGGCGCAAACGTCACGTTCAATGCCGTCGTCTCCGGCAGCGGACCGTTCACGTTCGCGTGGCGCAAAGATGGCGTGCTGATTTTGGGCGCGACCAATGCCTCGCTGAATTTCACCAACGTCACGCCTGCGGACACCGCGCTCTATTCCATCGAATCCGTGGGCGTGTGCGCCGCCGCGACGAACGCCGCCACGCTCACCGTCAGTACCGTGCCGGTCATCGCGGCGCTTACGAATTTCCCGGTCTGCCTCGGCCAAGACGCCCTGCTCGCGCCGCTCATCTCGGGCGTCGGCGAGTTCACGAAACTCTGGCGCAAGAACGGCGTGGAACTCGCAGGCGAGACCAACGCCACGCTCTTCCTCGGCGCGGTGAGCAACGCGACGGCGGGGATTTACACGTTGGAAGTTTCCGGCGCGTGCGGTCGCGCCACGAATCACACCACCGTCGCGCCGCGCACGAACGTCGTGGTCGCTGCGCTGACAAACCAGACCGTGTGCGCGGGCGGCGCGGTGACGTTCACGGCGAACGTCACCGGCACCGGGCCGTTCACGTTCGTGTGGAAGAAAAACGGCGCGGTCGTTTCCAACGTCACTTCGAGCCAGTTGGCGTTGACGAATCTGTTCCCGAGCGACGGCGCGCTTTACACCGTGGAGGTCACGACGTTCTGCAACACGGCGACCGCCACCGCGCTGCTCACCGTCGAGTCTTCGCTCACCGCCACGCCGCTCACGAACCTGACCGCGTGCGTCGGGCAGAACGTCACCTTCAGCACCACGGCCTCGGGCGGCCCGCCGTTCACGTATCTCTGGCGGAGCGACGGCAGCGCGTTGACGAACCAGACGAACGCCACGCTCGTGCTCACCAACGTGCAGTCTGCCAGCGCAGGAATTTACTCCGTCGAAGTCACCGGCTGCGGCCGCGCGACGAACTCCGCGCAGCTCGCCGTCACGCCGCCCGTCACCGCCGCGTTGCCGCCCGTCATCACCGCCTGCGCGTGTGATGACCTCACGCTCGCGCCGACGAATCTCGCGCCTGGCAGCTACACCTTCGCGTGGCGCAAGAACGGCGCGCTGCTCGTGGGCGAGACGAACGCCGGGCTTTACCTGTCCATGCTGAACATGCACAGCCCGGGCAATTACAGCGTGGAAATTTCCGGCCCATGCAACAGCCTCACGCTCCAGACCGCGCTCGAAGTGAACAACGTGAACAGCGGTCTCTGGACGAACAGCGACGGCGCAATCACCATGCGCGATCTCAATACTGCCCTCCCGTATCCGTCCACGAATCTGGTCCGCTGCGCGCCCAAAACCATTTCCCAACTCCGCGTGACACTGCTCGGCCTGTCGCACGGATTCCCGGACGACATTGACATCGCGCTGATCGCGCCGAACGGACAGGGCATCAAACTGATGTCGGACAGCGGCGGAGCCGGCGGCAATGCGCTGAACAATGTGACCCTGGTCTTCGATGATGCCGCGCCCGGCTTGCTGCCGAACGGCGGGTTCATCAATCCCGGCGCCTACCGGCCCACGGACGCCTTCGAGGGCGGGCCGCTGATCGACAATTTTCCCGCGCCGGGACCGGGGACCAACTTCAACTACGCCACGAATCTCGCGGCGTTTCTCGGCTCGAATCCGAACGGGACTTGGAAGCTCTTCGTGCTGGATGATCACGGCGGGCAGCAGGGCGTGCTCACGCGCTGGGTGCTGGATTTCGGCCGCGCGGAATTTGTCTTCCCGAACCTGCGCCTGACCGCGCCGGTGTCACTCCCCGGCGGCGCGCTCCAGATGGAACTGCAAGGCGAAGCGGGCAAAATCTATTTCCTCGAGGCGTCCACCAATCTCGTGAACTGGACGATCATCCAGACGAACCAGTTGAATGCGGCCTCGATGACGCTGACGGATTTCACCGCGCCGCAGTTCAATTACCGCTTCTACCGCGCGAGCGGCTGCCGGGAGTAGTCGTAACGGAGCGCGGACATTCCTGTCCGCAGCAGGCCTCGAACTCCAGGTGCATCAATCTTCGCCCACACCCTCCGTCGTCACACGTTGCTGCGGACTGGAAAGTCCGCGCGCCGGCTACGAAAAACATTTCGCCGCCCGCAATTGCGCTCGCGCGTTTCCAAACACCTTCGCTACCGTCAGGCCTCCATGAGCGACTCCGCGCAGAACAAACGATGGCTCGTCCTCGCCGCCGCCTTTCTCGGCTGGATGTTCGACGGCATGGAGATGGGCATCTTCCCGCTCGTCGCGCGGCCCGCGTTGCAGGAGATGCAGACGGCGGCGCACATCGTGGACGAGCAGTTCGTGCAGCTCTGGATGGGGCGCATCACCGCCATGTTTCTCCTCGGCGCGGCGGGCGGCGGACTGGTCTTCGGCTGGCTCGGCGACCGCATCGGGCGCGTGCGCGCGATGTCGGCGAGCATTCTCTGTTACTCGCTGTTCACCGGGTTGACCTACTTCGCGCAGACGCCGTGGCAGTTGGGCGGGCTGCGTTTCATCGCCGCGCTCGGCATGGGTGGTGAATGGTCGCTCGGCGTGGCGCTGGTCATGGAAACGTGGCCGAAGGAAAAACGCCCGCTCATGGCCGCGCTCATCGGTGCGGCGGGCAATCTCGGCTACGTCGTCATTGCCACGCTCGCGCTCTTTTTCCCGGTCACGAAAGATTCGTGGCGCTGGGTGATGATGGTGGGCGCGGCCCCGGCGGCGCTGACGTTTTTCATCCGTCTGTTCGTGCCGGAATCCGAACGCTGGCGGGAATCGGTGCAGAAATCCGGTGCGGCGAAACCCTTGCGGGAAATTTTCTCCGGCCCGCTGATCAAGCCGACCTTGCTCGCCATCGTCTTCGCGTCGGTCGCGCTGATCGGGACGTGGGGTTCGATTCAATGGCTGCCGCTCTGGGGCGATCAGATGGCCGGCGCGGCGCACCCGCGCGCGAAGGCGTTCACGCAACTGCTCTCGGCGCTTGGGGCGGTGGTCGGCTGCCTCATCGGGCCGTGGCTCGGGCAAAAATTCGGACGCCGTCCGACGTATGCGGCGCTGTGCTTCGCGTCGCTGCTGGTCTGCGCGTATCTCTTCCGTTTTGTTCAAGGCTACGGCGGCGAATTTTTGTTCATGGTTTTTCTCGCCGGTGGCGTGACGGCTTCGTTCTACGGCTGGCTGCCGCTGTATTTGCCGGAACTGTTTCCCACGCGCGTGCGGGCCACGGCACAGGGCGTGGCGTTTAACTCCGGCCGCATTCTCGCCGCGCTCGGGGCGTGGCAGATGGGCGAGCTGATGAATTTCTTCGACAAGAGCTACGCCAAGGCGGGCGCGACCATCACCTTGATTTACGTGGTGGGAATGCTCGTCATCTGGCTCGCACCGGAGACGAAGAACCGGCCGCTGCCGGAGTAGCTGCGAGCAACTCAGGTCTTGCCCGTGTGCCGGATGTCGCGACCTTCGTAGAGGTAGACGACTTCCTCTCCGATGTTCGTGGCGTGATCGGCGATGCGTTCGAGGCTCTTGGAAATGACCATCAGGTTCAGCGCGCGGGTGATGGCCGAGGGCTTTTCGATCATGAAGCCGGCCAGTTCGCGGTGCAGTTGCTTGTTCAGCAAGTCCACTTCCTTGTCGCGCTTGATCACGTCGCGCGCCTGCTGCGGGTCACGGTTCACGAAGGCGTTGATGGCGTGGTCGAGCATCTGGAGCGCAATCTGCGACATCAGGGGAATGTCCACGTAAGGCTTGAGCTGCGGCTCGGTGTTCAACTCGATGGCGCGGCGCGAAATGGTCGTGGCCTCGTCGCACACGCGCTCCAAATCGTGCGAGATTTTCATGGCGATGGTGATGAGGCGCAGGTCGCTGGCCAGCGGCGCTTTGGCGAGAAGGTTCACCGCCACCTCGTCCACCTTGATCTCGAGCTGGTCCACAATGTCGTCGTCGGCAATGACGCGGCGGGCCAGCGCCTCGTCGCGCTCGACGAGCGCCTGCACGGCGCGGGTCACGGCGTTGCGCGAGTGGCCGGCCATGAGCAGCAGCAGTTCTTTTAGCTCGGCGAGTTCCTGATCGTGGTGAGTCATCATGGGAAAGTAATCAGTAAGTCAGTCATCAGTGAATCAGCCGAAGCGGCCGGTCACGTAGTCTTCGGTTTGTTTCTTCGCGGGGTTGGTAAAAATCTTGTTCGTGTAATCGTAGTCCACGAGTTCGCCGAGGTAGAAGAACGCGGTGTAGTCGGAGATGCGCGCGGCCTGTTGCATGTTGTGTGTGACGATGACGATGGTGAAGTCCTTCTTCAATTCCAGAATCAGCTCCTCGATCTTCGCCGTGGCAATCGGGTCGAGGGCGGATGCGGGTTCGTCCATAAGGATGATCTCCGGGCGGATGGCGATGGTGCGGGCGATGCAGAGCCGCTGTTGCTGGCCGCCGGACAAGCCCATCGCGCTGGCGTGCAGGCGGTCCTTCACTTCGTCCCAGAGCGCCGCGCCGCGCAGGCTTTGCTCGATCACTTCGTCCAGCTTCGCCTTGTCCTTCAGGCCGTGCAGGCGCAGGCCATAGGCGATGTTCTCGTGAATGGATTTGGGAAACGGATTCGAGCGTTGGAAGACCATGCCCACGCGCTTGCGCAGTTCGATGACGTCCACCTCAGGCGCGTAAATGTTGTGGCCGTGAATCTTGATCCCGCCCTCGATCCGCACGTTGTCGATCAGATCGTTCATCCGGTTCAGGCAGCGGAGCAGCGTGGATTTACCGCAGCCAGACGGGCCGATGAACGCGGTGACAATCTTCTCCCGGATGGTGAACGAGATGTTCTTGAGCGCCTTGCTCTGGCCGTAGAAGAGCGAGAGGTCGTCGAGTTCGATGAGCGGCTCGGCGGGCGTCGCGGGCAGGGCGCGATCCGGCGTGGCGGTGGTGAACTTGATGGTCGGTGTTTCGATGGCTGGCATATCAGTGCATGGCGCGCATCTTCCGGCGGATTTTCGCGCGGACGAGGATGGCCACAATGTTGAGCGAGAATGTGAGGAGCAGGAGCACGAGCACGGTCGCGTAAAGAATCGGGCGCGTGAGATCGATGTTCGGCGATTGCGTGGAGAGCGTGAAGACGTGGTATCCGAGATCCATGAACTGGTCGTGCAAGGACTTCGGCAGGGTGGCCATGTAGTAGGCCGCGCCGGTGAAGAGAATGGGCGCGACCTCGCCCGCCGCGCGGCTCACGGCGAGAATGCCGCCGGTGAGAATGCCGGGCATGGCTTGCGGCAGAACGACCTTCACCACGGTCTGAAGTTTCGTGGCCCCGAGCGCGAGGCTGGCTTCGCGCAGGCCGGGCGCGATGGCTTTCAACGCCTCTTCCGTGGCCACGATGACGACGGGGAGCGTCATCACCGCCAGCGTGAGCGAGGCCCAGATGAGCGCGGGTTTGCCCCAGACGGCCTCGGGATTTTGCAGCAGCGCGTCGAGATTTTTCCCGACGAAAGCGATGAAGAAGCCGAGGCCGAACAGGCCGAACACGATGGACGGCACGCCTGCGAGGTTGTTAATCGCGCCGCGAATGATGCGCACCGTGAGCGAGCCAGGCCGCGCGTATTCCGTCAGATAAATCGCCGTGATGACGCCGATGGGGATGACGAAGATAGTCATCAGGATCACCCGCGCCGCCGTCCCGAAGATCATCGGGAAGACGCCCGCGTTCTTCACGTCGAACATGTCCGTCTCCGTGCCGCGCGTGATGAAGCCCCAGGAGAACCCCGCCCAGCCATGCCAGAAGATGTTGCCGAGGATGAGCGCGAGCAGCGCGAGGATGAGCAGCGTGGCGAGACCGGTCAGGCCGCTGAATAAGAACGAGCCGGTGTCGAGCTGGCGGCGGCGGAAGTGTTTTCCGTCGTCAGCGCTGATGGTGGTGGCGGGAGACATTAGAAATTCGGGGAGCAATTTGGACTGCGCCGGCAAGCGGAGCGCGACGGCGCTTTCGAGCGTGAGAGGAAGCTGTGAAGTCTGGAAATTCTCCGCGCGTGCGAAAGCGGTGTCGCGCTTCGCTTGCCAACGCAGTCCAAAACGCGACCGGCGTGACCCTGACCTTGGACTTTGGACTTTGAAC
>JANNGC010000135.1:0-3920 GCA_031380445.1 Pedosphaera sp. | reverse complement strand
GAGGGCAGAAGCCGAAATCTTGCAAAGTATTTTCCGGTTGAGGCAGGAGGCTTGTGCGCTGGTGTGACGTCCTTGCCCCGGCCATTCGTGTCTTTACAGGCCTGTCCGGTTCCCTATCCTGCCGCCGCAACCCAAAAAATTTATGGCAAAAGGCCCCGCTGAAATGTTGATCGAGACGGTGAAGATGGAACTTCCCGACACCAAGACCCTCCACATCAAATGGCCCGAGGGCTACGAGTGCGAGTTCAAGACCGGGCAGTTTATCACCGTGTATTGGCCGGACACGACCAACTACAAACGCGCCTATTCGCTCTCCTCCTGCGCGCTCGACCAAGGATTCTTCGAAGTGTCGATCAAGCGCGAGGGCAAGATGGGCACGCGCATGGTGGACTGGGCGAAAGCCGGCGACAAACTGATGGTCATTCCGCCCGTGGGAAAATTTCTGCCCGTCTATGATCCGCCGGGGAAACATCTCATCTGCATCGCGGGCGGCTCGGGCATCACGCCGTTTCGCGGTTTCGCGCGCGAAGCCACACGCCGACAACTCGACACGCGCATCACCATTATCTACAGCGTGCGCACCACGGCGGACATCATCTTCAATGACGAGTTCCGCGCGCTTGAAGCCGAGAATCCCAAGTTCAAATTTCTCGTCACCTGCACACGCCTCGGCGCGGAAGATACGTGGCCCGGCCGCCGCGGACGTCTGACGCCGGAGTGGGTCAAGGAAATCGTGGGCGACGACGCGGCGAACACCGTCTTCTACGCCTGCGGCCCCAACGCCCTCGTCGATGCCGCCGAACATCTGGTGCTGCACGACATCGGATTGCCCAAAGAGCAGCTCAAGCTGGAGAAGTGGGGCTGAGAAATTATTCCCATCAACCCGCACCAAGCCGCTGCTTAATCTTTCCGCGCCATGTCACTCAAACGCACTCCGCTCTATGCCGCGCATCAGAAGCTCGGCGGCAAGCTCATCGAATTCGGCGGCTGGGAAATGCCCGTGCAGTATTCCAGCATCGTCGATGAACATCTCTGCGTGCGGAAGGCCGCGGGCATTTTCGACATCTCGCACATGGGCGAGATTGGCGTGAGCGGCCCGAGCGCGGAAAAATTTCTCAACCACACGCTGACCAACAACATCAGCAAACTCGCCATTGGCCAGGGCCAGTACACGCTCATGTGCAACGAACGCGGCGGCGTGGTGGACGACCTCTACGCCTACCGTCTCGCCGAGGAGGAGTATCTGCTCATCGTGAACGCCTCGCGCATTGATGCCGACTGGGACTGGCTCCAGGACCAGTACGAAGGCGGCGCAGTCAGCGGCGAGATTCGCCTCCGCAATTGCTCGGAAGAGTTCGGCGCGATTGCCATTCAAGGCCCGCGCGTCGTCGAGTTCATCAACGAGATTGTGCCGGGCGGCTCCATCAGCGGCACCTTCGTGGCCAAGGCCACGGACTTGAAGAAGAACGAACTCGGCGCGTTCATGTTCGAGGCCGCCTCGGTGTATGTGTGCCGCACCGGCTACACGGGCGAGGACGGATTTGAAATTGTTGCGCCCGCGGAAATCATCGAAGCCGTCTGGATGCGCGCGCTGGCTGTCGGCCACATCGGATGCCTGCAACCTGCCGGACTGGGCGCGCGCGACACCTTGCGCACGGAAGTCTGCTATCCGCTCTACGGTCACGAACTCGACGAGAACACCACGCCCATCGAGGCCGGCGTCGGCTTCTTCGTCGCGCTCGACAAGGGCGACTTCATCGGTCGCGGCGTGCTCGCGGATCAGAAGATCAGCGGCACGAAGAAGAAACTCGCCGCGTTCAAGATGACCGAGAAGTCCGCGCCGCCACGACCGCATTATCCGATTTGGTCAGGCGGCACGAAAGTCGGCGAAGCCGTGAGCGGCACGCAAAGTCCATCGCTCAATCTCGGCATCGGTTTGGGCTACGTCCCGCCCGCGCTGGCGAAGCCCGGCACGAAGATCGAGATCGAAATTCGCGGCAAACTCTTCGCTGCGGAAGTGGTGGCGAAGCCGATTTACCGGCGGGCTTGAAACGTGCCCCCCGGCGTCTCGCCGGGTTGTGGCTCACGACCGACGAAGCCGCGCCTCGACTCATCACACACCGACCCGGCGGGACGCCGGGGGCACGTTGAGGAGCTTCTGCGCGAGTTTGTAACCGCGCCGGTCTTCATTGTGGTGCAATTCTCGGAACAGATTCGCAATCCGCCGCCGCGCCGCCCGGCAAAAGTGTTCCGCCAGCGAGACGTTCGATTCATCAGCCGGTAAAGACGCCCGCGCGCAGGCCGCCGTCATCGCGAACAGTTCCGCCGCGATGTCCACGAAGCGGCCCAGCAGCAGTTGCTCTCGCTCCAGTTTCGGACCAAATCGCGCCATGGCGTGAAACAGGCTGCGCGCCAGCTTGCGGCTGCTCCGCTCGACGAAACGCAAGTGACGAGCAAGTGCCGCCCCGACCTTGGACCTTGGACCTTGGACCTCGGACCACTTCGGAACAAACAGACCCGGATACCACCGCGCGTAAAACATCCCCGCCTTCACCGCCGCTCCAAGCCGCGCCTTCTGCGGCAGCTTCGTGTTGAAGATCGCTCCCGCAACTTTCAAGTGCGGGTCCAGCGCCTCGCGCGCGATGAAGAGGCGCATGATTTCGCTGGAGCCTTCGAAGATCGTGTTGATGCGGCAGTCGCGCATCAAGCGCTCGACGGGCTCCGCTTCCTCGCCGCGCGCGCGAAGCGAGTCTGCGGTTTCGTAACCGCGCCCGCCGCGAATCTGCATCGTGTCGTTCACGATGCGCCACGCGGTTTCCGTGCCCCAGAGTTTGCCGAGCGCCGCTTCGAGACGCACGTCAGCGTGCTTGTCCTCGTCCACGAGACTTGCGGCGTAGAGCGTCATGGACTCCATCGCGAAGGTGTCCGCCGCCATGCGCGCCAGTTTGTCGGCGATGAAGGCGTGGCGACCGATGGGCGCGCCCCATTGCTCGCGCTTGCTCGCCCAGCGCGTGGAAATGTCGAGGCAACGCTTCGACAGGCCGACACACGCGGCGGGTAGCGTCAACCGTCCGGTGTTCAACGTGGTCAGCGCCACGCGCAGCCCCTTGCCTTCGCCAAGCAGAATGTTGTCGCGCGGCACGCGGACATCGGTGAAGCGGATCACGCCATTGTAGAGCGCGCGCAGTCCCATGAAGCGGCAGCGCCGCACCACTTCCACGCCCGGCGAATCCATCTCCACAATGAACGCGGTGACCTGATCCTTGCTCACGCCGTTCACCGTTTTCGGCGGCGTCTTCGCCATGACCACGATCACTCCGGCGCGCGTGCCGTTTGTGCACCAGAGCTTTTCGCCGTTCAGGATGAAGGCCGCACCGTCCGGCGTCGGCTCGGCGCGGGTCAACATGCGCGCGGGGTCGGAGCCGACGCCATTTTCGGTGAGGGCGAAGGCGGAAATTTCACCGCGCGCAAAACGCGGCAGGTAGCGGCGCTTCTGTTCCTCGGTGCCAAACAGAATGAGCGGCTGCGGCACGCCGATGGATTGATGCGCGGAGATCAGCGCCGTGAGATTGCCGCAATACCCGCCGAGCAGCATCGCCGCGCGGCAGTAGTTGGTTTGCGACAAGCCCAAGCCTCCGTATTGCACCGGAACTTTGATCGCGAACGCGCCGATGCCCGCGAGTGACTTGATAACTTCGTCAGGAATTTCACCCGTGCGATCAATCGCGTCCGGATCAACCTGCTCGTGAAGAATCTTTCCGAGCCGTTGCAGGAAGGCGTCGCCCTGATCGCGATCTTCATGCGTCTGCTCGGGGAAGGGCATGAGCTTGCCAAAGCTTGCGCGGCCCATGAACAGATCGGCGACAAAACTTTTGGTGTCGGACGGCTCGCGCGCGGCTTCCGTCATCTCGATGGCCGCG